>JAYUYB010000936.1:0-6004 GCA_043752655.1 Chloroflexota bacterium | reverse complement strand
CCACGGGCGCCTCGCCGCGCAAGCTTGGCGTGCCGGGCGAGGAGCGGCTCGCCAACCGCGGCGTGAGCTACTGCGCCACCTGCGACGGCTTCTTTTTTAAGAAGAAGGTGGTGGTGGTGGTGGGCGGCGGCAACAGCGCCCTGGACGAAGGCCTGTTCCTGACGCGCTATGTAGACGAGCTGATCATCGTGCATCGCCGCGACGAGCTGCGCGCCGACCCGATCCTGCAAGAGCGGGCCTTCAGCAACGAGAAGGTGCGCTTCATCTGGGACAGCACCGTGGACGAAGTGCTGGGCGACGAGAAAGTTTCCGGGGTGAAGCTCCGCAACCTGAAGACAGGCGAGACGAGCGAGCTAGCGGTGGAGGGCGTCTTCCCCTACATCGGGCACCTGCCGAACAGCAAAGTCTTCGAGGGACTGCTCACCCTAGACGAGAACGGCTACATCGTGGCCGACGCCCGCCAGCACACCAACATCGAGGGCATCTTCGCCGCCGGCGACGTGGTGGACCACGTGTATCGCCAGGCGATCACCGCCGCCGGCGAGGGCTGCAAAGCGGCGATGGAGGCGACGTGGTACTTGTCCGAGCAGGAGCATGCCACGAAGAAGGCCCAGTCGGAGACGGAAGAGGTAAGCTCGCCTGCGCTGGGGCAGTGGTAGAGCAAATGCAAAATGCAGAATGCAAAAATTCGCCGCAGGCTTCCCGCTCGTGGCGCCCAGCCGCGGCCCGGCTTTTGCATTTTGACTTTTGCATTTAAACCCCCGCCACGCTCTGCACCTTGCTGAGCACCTCCAAGATCAGGTTCGGGAAGAGCCCCAGCAGGATCAGCCCGACCACGGCTACGGCCACCGCCGCTGTAATCCCTGGCGGCAGCGCGAGCGGCTCCTCGGAGAGCGGCGGCTCGATGAACATGGCCTTGAGCATGCGCAGGTACGGGTAGAGCCCTACCACCGTCGCCGCGACCGCAACCACTACCAGCCACTGCGCCCCCGCCTGCCACGCCACCATAAACACGTAGAACTTGGCGAAGAAGCCCGCCAGCGGCGGCACGCCCGCCAGCGAGAGCACGCAGAGCGTGAGCAGCACCGCGAGCGGCAGGCTGCGCCGCGCCAGGCCGTTCAGGTCGGCTAGCTCATCGCCGCCCACGGCCATGGCCACTGCCGTGAGCGCGCCGAAGGCGCCGATGTTGGTGAGGACGTAGACCACAAGGTAGTAGAGCAGCGCGAGCGTGCCCTGGTCGCGGTCGGGCTGCTGCGGCGCCGCCCACGCCACCAGGGCTAGCAGGATGAAGCCGGCATGGGCGATGCTCGACCAAGCCAGCAGGCGCTTGGCGTTGGTCTGCGGGAGCGCCGCCAGGCTGCCGACGATCAGTGAGAGCAGGGCGAGCAGGGCCAGCGCGCTCGTCCAGCCGCCCAGCCCGGCGCCCAGCGTGGCCGTGCCCGCCAGGCTCGGGAAGGCCGCCGTGAGCAGCCGGAGCAGCAGGATGAAGCCGGCCGCCTTGGAGGCCGTGGCGATGAAGGCCGTGATCGGCGTGGGCGCGCCCTGGTAGACATCCGGCGCCCAGGCGTGGAACGGCACCGCCGCCACCTTGTAGCCCACCCCCGCGATGATGAAGAGCATGCCCAGCGTGAGCAGCGCCACGCCCGGCCCGCCCTGGCCCGCCACCTCCGCGATTCTTGCGAACTGCGTCAGGTCGTTTGCGGCCACCGAGCCAGCAAGCTGGCTGGCAACATAGCCGTAGGTCAGGCTCATACCATAGAGCAGGATGGCCGACGACATGGCGCCGAACAGGAAGTACTTCATGCCCGCCTCGGACGAGCGCGGGTCGTTGCGGAAGTAGCCGGCCAGAACGTAGAGCGGGATCGAGGTCAGCTCCACGGCCAGGTAGGCCATGATCAGCTCGCTGGCGCCGGCCATCAGGCACATGCCGAGCGTGGCAAACAGGATCAGGGCGTAGAACTCGGCGGGGTGCGTTGTGGGTCGGAAGTCCAGGCAGAGCAGGCTGACGAGCAGGGCCGCGCCGATCAGCGTGAGCCGGGCGATCATCGTGAGGTGATCGGTGGCGAAGGTGCCGACGATCGGCTCGCCGCCGGGGCCGCCGCTCTGGAGGTTGCGGATGATGTTGAGGATCGCCGCCTGGAAATCGATCCAGAAGCGCTCAAGCGGGCCGAGGAATGGGGCGGCCGCCGGTGCCGCCTCCGCTGGCAGGCGGTAGACATACCCGCTCTGAAGCAGGGCGATGGCGAAGATCAGGCCCAGGCCGATGGCGGCGAGTGAGGCCGAGGAGCGCACGCGCTCCAGCTGCGCCTCTGGCGTGCTCGCCCACTGCTCGAAAAGATCCGAGCCGAGCACCAGCAGCGCCAGCACCAGCAGCAGGATCTCCGGCAGGATGCGCGGGATGTCGGTGATCTGAAACACGGGCTATCTCCCCGCCAGAATGATGCCATTCAGCTGCCGCGCCACCGGCTCCACGCCCTGGTTGATCAGCTCGGTGAGGATGGCCGGGTAGACCCCGACGATCACCAGGATGGCCGCCAGCAGCGCGGCGCCGCCATACTCCTGCCAGGTGAGCTTTGGCAGCTTCAGAAACTCAGGGTTCTTCACCTCGTCGTAGAAAACCGCCCAGACCGCGCGCAGGATGTAGGCCCCGGTGATCGGGATGGAGATCGCGGCGATGATCGCGAGCAGCGGGTACTTCTCCCAGACGCCGAGGAAGATCGAGAACTCGGCCCAGAAGCCGGCGAGGCCGGGCATGCCCATCGACGACAGCCCGGCGAGGATGAACATCACGGCGGCGAACGGCATCACGCGCCCCAGGCCGCCCAGCTCTGGCAGCTGGCGGGTGTGGGTGCGCTCGTAGACCATGCGGCCCACCACGGAGAAGAAGAGCGCCGTCATAATGCCGTGGGCGAACATCTGGAGCACGGCGCCCATCAGGGCCAGCTGCGTGCCCGCCGCCAGCCCCAGCAGCACCAGGCCCATGTGGCTCACCGACGAGTAGCCGATAATGAACTTGGCGTCGCGCTGGGCGGTGGCGATGGCGGCGCCGTACACGATATTTAAGAGCGCGAGCCCAGCGATCACGGGCAGCCATGTGGCGGCGCCTGTGGGCATCAGCCACATAGCGGCGCGCAGGCAGCCGTAGGCGCCGAGCTTCATCAGCACCCCGGCGTGCAGCATGCTCACCGCCGTGGGCGCGGCCACGTGGCCCGTGGGGCTCCAGGTGTGGAAGGGGAACATTCCGGCCAGCACGGCGAAGCCGACGAACATGGCCGGGAAGATCACGCGCTGCAGCTCGCCCGCCATGGTGAGATTGCGTGAGAGCACGAGCATGTCGAAGGTGCGCAGGCCGGAGCCAAAGTAGACCCCAAGCATGCCGATTAGCGCCAGGGCCGAGCCGCCCATCAGAAAGAGCGTCAGCTTCATGGCGCCGTACTCTTTGCGCGTGCTGCCCCAGACCCCGATCAGCAGGTACATCGGCAGCACCGCCAGCTCGTAGAAGACAAAGAACAGGAACAGATCCAGCGCTAAGAACACGCCATACACGCCCGTGGTGAGCAGCAGCAGCAGCACCCAGTACTCTTTGACGCGCGTGGTGATGTTCCAGCTCATCAGGGCGCCGGTGAAGATCACCACGCCGTTGAGCACAAGCAGCGGGAGGCTGATGCCGTCCACGCCAAGCTGGTAGGCGATGCCGAGCTGGGGCAGCCAAGGCAGCCGCTCCACAAACTGGAAGCCGCCGCGCGCCGGGCTGTAGCCAAGCCAGACAAGCACGCCGAGCACCAGCGAGACCAGGGCGAATCCGGCGCCAACCTGGCGCATCAGCTGCTCCTGGCCCCTGGGAAGCACGGCGATAATGACAGCGGGCAGCACCATGCTCAGCCAGATCAGGCTGAGCCAGGGGATGTCGGTTGGGAGATTGAGCAGGCCCATCTTTAACCTATCTGACGGTAGACGGTACACGGTACACGGTGGACGGTAGACGGTGGACGGTGGACACCGTCGAGTCATTCAGTTACCGTCCACCGTCCTACGATAGTAGATTCTGAAACACCGCCACCAGCTGCGTGGCCGTGGCGTTCGCCAGGTTCAGCAGCGGCGCCGGGTACACGCCCAGGGCAAGCAGTATGGCGAGGATGGGCAGCATCACGCCAAGCTCGCCTCTGTTGAGATCGAACATCTCGGCTGCGCGCTCGCCTGGCGGGCCGAGAAAGATCGCCTGGAACATCAGCAACAGCGCCAGGGCGGTGATGATCAGCCCGATCACGGCGAGGCCGGTGAAGAGCGGCATGGTGGCCCAGGCGCCCCGGAAGATAAAGAACTCGCCCACGAAGCCCGCCATGCCGGGCAGGCCGAGGTTGGCGAACATGGCCGCGCCCATCACCCCGGCGAAGGCGGGGGCGGATGCGCGCAGGCCGCCGTAGTCGCTTAGGCGCCAGCTGCCCGTGCGCGACTCAAGGCTACAGGCCAGGAAGAAGAGCGCGCCGGTGGAGAGGCCGTGGGCCACCAGCTGCATCATGGCGCCGTTGAGCGCGATGGCGCGGCTGTCCACGCTGGCGCCGCCAGGGGCTGCGGCCACAGCGGCGATGGCGAGCAGCACGTAGCCCATGTGGTTGATCGACGTGTAGGCGATCAGGCGCTTGATGTCGCCGCTGATGTTGGCCAGGGCGCCGAAGGCCCCCGCCACGATGCTCACCAGGGCCAGGGCGCCCAGCACAGGGGCAAAGTACTGGCTGGCATCGGGCACCAGCGGCAGCATAATGCGCAGCATGCCGTAGGCGCCCATCTTGCTCATCACGGCGCTCAGCAGGATGCTGGCGGCCACCGGCGCCTCGGCGTAGGCGTCGGGCAGCCAGGTGTGGAAGGGCCACGTGCCCAGCTTGATCGCGAAGGCCACAAAGATCGCCCAGAACGCGATACTCGTGTAGAGCAACGGGTAGCGCCCGAGAACATCAGCCACGCCGATCCGCTCCACGTAGCTGAAGATGATCTCGCGCAGCGTGCCCGTCACGCCCTCCACCGGCAGGCCTCGCCCAAGCCGCCCGAGCTCGATCAGGTTGAATGTTGGCAGGCCGGCGTAGCGCATGGCCAGGTAGATCAGCTGGAAGAGCAGCAGCAGGCCGATCGAGCCGGCCACGGTGTAGATGAAGAACTTAAAGGCGGCGGCGCGGCGCCCATCGCGCCCCCAGCCCTGGATCAAGAAGAAGGCCGGGACGAGGCTGAACTCCCAGAAGACAAAGAAGAAGAAAAAGTCCAGCGCCAGAAAGTAGCCAAGCATGGCCGCCTGGAGCAGCAGCAGCAGCGCGAAGTGCGCCTTCACCCGCTCCGTCACGCCCCAGGACGCCGCCAGCGCCACGGGCGTCATCACCACGGTGAGCAACAGCAGCGGCAGGCTTAGCCCGTCGACGCCGAGAAAGTAATCCACACGGATGGCGCTGATCCAGGGCAGCTTTTCTACCAGCTGCACCGTGCCCTGGCCGGCGGCGGTGGCGCCGGGTTCGAAGCGCGCCCAGACGACGGCGGCCAGCGTGATCGGCACGCCCGTCCACGCCGTGGCCCCAAGGCGCACTGTCCGATCATCGAGGCGCAGCGCGGCGGCGAGCCCCACCAGCAGCACGCCGATCAGCGGCGAGAGCAGCAGCAGCGTGAGCCAGGGGAGGCCGTCGGGCGACGGAATGAGATACACAGGAAGGTTCATCGCTCACCAGGCTAGACGCGCACGTATTCACCGTCCACCGTCCACCATCTACCGCCGCAGCACATACAGATACACCAGCGCCAAAACCACCACCCCGCCAAAAAGGTAGCCCACATAATCCTGGGCCTTGCCAGTCTGGAGGCGGCGCGTACCTTTGCCCGAGGCCACGGTGCCACGCGCAACGGCGTCCGGCCCATCGTTGAGCAGCGTGTCGTCCACAATAAAGCTCACGCGGCCAAGGAAGAGCGTAAGGCGACCCACGCCGTTCACAATCCCATCGAGCACGCTGCGGTCGAGCCAGGCCCA
>JAYUYB010000935.1:0-2349 GCA_043752655.1 Chloroflexota bacterium | reverse complement strand
CACCGCCATAAGCTTACTCGGCTTCGCCCTGGCACCCACATGGTGGCTGCTACTGCCCTGCGCGCTGCTGCTCGGCGCGGGCGGCGGCGCCATCGACGCCGGCCTCAACACCTACGCCGCCGCCACCACCAGCCCGCGCGTGCTCACCTGGCTCCACGGCTTCTACGGCGTGGGCGCCACCGCCGGCCCCGCCCTGATGGCCGGCCTGCTCAGCAGCGAGCGCCCCTGGCAGCTCGGCTACGCCCTGGTTGGCGCAGGCCAGCTCGCGCTCGCCGCCTGCTTCCTGCTCACCCGCCGCCGCTGGGCCGCCGACAGCGCCTCCACCATCGCCATGCACGGCGACGACGGCAGCGCCGGGCTGCGCGCCACCCTGCGCCTGCCCAGCGTCTGGCTTGGTATCGCCGTCTTCGCGCTCTACGCCGGCTTCGAGGTGACGGTAGGCCAGTGGAGCTATACGCTCTTCACCGTCGGGCGCGGGATCGACCCGGCGGTGGCGGGCGGCTGGATCAGCCTCTACTGGTTTGGGCTTACGGCGGGCCGCTTCGTGGCAGGCTTCATTGCCGACAGCGTGCGGCCCACGCTGCTGCTCTGGGGCGGCGCTATCGGCGCCGTCGTCGGGGCGCTGCTCGTGGGGCTCGTGCCCACCGGCTGGGCCAGCGTGACCGGCTTGCTGCTCACCGGATTCGCCCTCGCACCGATCTTCCCCGCCCTGATCGCCACCACCACTGATCGCGTGGGTCGATCCTACGCCGCCAACACCATCGGGCTCCAGGTGGCCGCCGCCAACCTCGGTATCGCCACCATCCCCTGGCTCGTGGGCCGTGGCGTGGCTAGCACCGGCCCCGCCTCGATCGCGCCCGCCATCGTGATCGTCGCCTTCGCCTACCTGGCCCTGTTCGCTGCCAGCACGCGGGCTAGCAGCAGACGGTAGACGGTAGACGGTAAATTAGAAGAACGCTTAGCCGCCTTGCCTCCACCAAACGGCTGATTGATCTGCCGCAGACCTATGCTACGCTCCCAAGGTTTTCCGCACTCGATCATGGCAGCCTGTCGCACGGAGCGAAGCCATATGCATGCGCCCTCTGTGCTGTACCGCCGCCTGCTTGGAACCTACCTCGCGCCGCAACGCGCGCGCCTGGCCATCCTGGCGACGCTCCTGCTCATCGACCTTGTGTTGCAGCTTGGCCTGCCGCGCGTCGTGCAGACGTTTATTGATAGCGCCACCAGTGGCGGTGAGCTGCGCACCCTGCTGTGGATCGGCGTGGCCTACCTCGGCGTGGCGATCGGCCAGAATGGTATGCTGGTGGGCTGGCAATATGTGGCGCAGAACGTAGGCCTGATCGCGACCAACCGCATTCGCGCCGATCTCACCCAGCATTGTTTGCAGCTCGACCTTGGCTTCCATAATGCGCGCACCCCTGGGGAGCTGATCGAGCGTGTGGACGGCGACGTAAGCAAGCTCGAAAACTTCCTCTCCCGGTTCGTTGTTCAGGTCATCCTCAACAGTCTGCTGCTGGTCGCCGTGGTGGTGCTCCTCTTCCTCATCGATTGGCGTGTTGGGCTGCCCAGCGCCGTGGGTGTGGTTGTCGCAGGCGTGTGCGCGGCCGCACTGACCGGGCCATTGGCAGCGTACAGCGTTCGGGAGCGCCAGGCGAGCGCCGAGTTGTTCGGTCTGCTCGAAGAACGTTTGTCGGGCACCGAAGACATCCGCGCCAATGGAGCGGTCGCCTATGTGCTGCGTCGCCATATCGAGCGCTCGCGGGTGCTGTTCCGCACCAGTGTCTTGCGAGCGCTGCTCGGTGTGATCAGCTGGCGCTCGTTGAACACGGCGATCACGATTGGCGGCATCCTGTCGCTGACATGTGGCGCGCTCCTTGCGCTCGACGGCGTGCTGACGATCGGCCAGGTGTACCTGATCTTCGCGTATACCACCATGCTCAACAACCCGGTGGAAGAATTGATGCGTCAGCTCGACGACTTGCAGCAGGCCACCGCCAGCATCGCCCGCGTGCAGCAACTCTTCGCCACCGCACCACAGATCACCGATGCGGAACAGGGCACGCCCCTCCCAGCTGGGCCATTGTCGGTTGAGCTGGAGGCGGTGAGCTTCGCCTACCCAGACGATGACCTTGTGCTGCGCGAGGTGTCGGCGCTGGTGCCGGCGGGCAGCGTGCTTGGGCTGATCGGGCGCACCGGCAGCGGCAAAACTACGCTGACGCGCCTGCTGCTGCGCCTGTACGACCCGACCGCTGGCACGGTGCGGCTGGGCGGCGTGGATCTGCCCCAGGTGCCGAACGCCGATCTGCGGGCGCGGGTCGCTGTCGTCACCCAGGATATTCAGCTGTTCAG
>JAYUYB010000934.1:0-2349 GCA_043752655.1 Chloroflexota bacterium | reverse complement strand
CATCCCCGACGGCCAGCATACCTGGCGCATCGCCGACCGGCATATTGAGACCACGCTGCCGCTCCACTGGCGTGCCCTGGAGGCCCGGCTGAGGTAGGGGAGGAGACAAGGAGACGAGGAGACCGGGAGACACGGAGACACGGAGACAAGGAGACACCCTTCGTACTCCGATAGGCGCTCCGTGTCTCCCGGTCTCCGTGTCTCCCGGTCTCCAGCCCGAGTGCAGCGAGGGCGGTCTCCTTGTCTCCCTTACGGCACTGGCTCCAAAAACGTCACGCCCTCCGGCGAGCCCTCGGCCACCCAGCCCGTCACCCCCTCGGCCTCCACGCGCCACCAGCGGTAGCCCTCGGCCTCCACGGGACCGTCGCGCAGCGTCACCTCGTTGCCCTCGGGGATGCGCCCAACCACCGCGCTGAGGCCGGGTGTCTCGCGCGCCCGCAGCGGCGAGCCGCTCAGGTTCACGATGCGCGCCCGCGCGCCGATGGCCAGCGCTGGCGCGGCTGTTGGCGCCGCTGTGGGCGCGCGGGTTGGCGCGGGCGTGCGCGTAGGCGCCACGGCAAGCGCAGCCGTCGGCCCGGCAGCGACGGTCGGCCCGGCCTGTGGCGCCCCGCCGCCTCGGAACAGCCAGAAGGCGGCGAAGAGGGCGATGGCGGCTAGGGACAGGGCGGCAAGCAGGGTGCGATAGCTGCGACGACCCCCGCCGCGCTGCTGGCGTCGAGAGTCGTCGTAGCCGCGACGGTAGTAGTAGTAGTGCTGGTAGTAGAGGCTGTTGAGCTCGTCTTGCTCGGCGTCGAGGGCGCCGCGGTCGTACATCTCGCTGTTGCTCGGCATGGCCTGGGGAGATTCCGGCGCCGCGCGCGGCGCCGGGCAATGAGGCGAACAGCGTAAGGCAGGCGCTACTTAAGGGCCAGATCCTCACGGCCAAGCTCGCGGAGCAGCTTCGGGTAGAGCTCGTACACGGGCTCGACGGCGGGCAGCAGCCTGAGGATCTTTGGGATCGGGCCCTTCGCCACGATCTGGCGCCGGGTCAGCGCGGCCATCAGGTTCACCTTGCCGTGCCAGAACTGGTGCGCCACATCGGCCTTCATGCTCATCTCGATATCGGTCTTCAGGCTTGTCTCGCCCCAGGTAACATCGCAGTAGGCGCCGGGCTGCGTGGGTGGGTGTGCCGCGTCGATCGTGACGATGCCGTGCGGCTCCTCGTAGCGAAATTGAATGACGATCTTGCCCTCGCAGATGCGCGGCGCGATCCGCGCGTCCGACTTTACCCTATCGTACAGTGCGCCGAGGATCTGATGCATCTCGGCTTCGTCTTTGAAGTAGCCCACTGGCTTCTCCTTGCTGTCGCCTGCCTAACTGCGCGATTATACGTGAGAATACGCCCCTGTGCAAGGGTCGGCATAACGCAGCGCGTTACTACACTACGACGTTCTCCTGGTAGATGCCAAAAACCTCGCGTAGCACGTCGCAGATCTCGCCCACGGTGCAATAGGCGCGCACGCACTCGAGGATGGCCGGCATAGTGTTCGCGCTCCCCTCGGCCACGGCTCGCAGCTCGGCCAGCGCTGCCTGTGCCCCCGCCTGATCGCGCTCGCGCCGCACCCGGTTCAGGCGCTCGATCTGTTTGCGCTCGCCTTCGGGGTCCATCGCCAGCAGTGGGATCTCCAGGCGGCCGCTCTGCTTATGCACATTGACGCCCACCATCTCGCGCTCGCCACCGTCCAGCTCCTGCTGGTAGCGATAGGCCGCGTCCGCGATCTCGCGCTGGAAGTAACCGCTGCGTATGGCCGCGATCACACCGCCCTGCGCGTAGATCGCTGTGAAGTAGGCGTTCGCCTCCTGCTCCATGCGGTCCGTCAGCGCCTCCAGGTAGTAGCTGCCGCCCAGCGGATCCACCGTGTTGACCACGCCGCTCTCCCCGGCGAGCACCTGCTGCGTGCGCAGCGCAATCGTCACCGCCTTCTCGCTGGGCAGCGCTAGCGCCTCGTCCATCGAGTTGGTGTGCAGGCTCTGGGTGCCGCCGAGCACCGCCGCCAGCGCCTGGACCGCCGTGCGCACGATGTTCACCTCGGGCTGCTGGGCCGTCAGCGAGCAGCCGGCTGTCTGCGTGTGGAAGCGCAGCCACCACGAGCGCTCCTTCTTTGCACCGTAGGTCTCGCGCATCAGGCGCGCCCAGATCCGGCGAGCCGCCCGATATTTGGCGATCTCCTCGAAAAAGTCGTTGTGGGCGTTGAAGAAGAACGAGATGCGCGGCGCAAAATCGTCGATGTCGAGCCCGCGCGCCAGGCTCGCCTCCACGTAGGCGCGGCCGTCTGCCAGGGTGAAGGCCAGCTCCTGGGTGGCCGTGGA
>JAYUYB010000933.1:0-6011 GCA_043752655.1 Chloroflexota bacterium | reverse complement strand
CGCCTGATCGGCGCGTTCTGGGCAGAGCTTGCCGAGCGGCAGACGCGGCGGATTGCCCTGAACGGGCGCAGCTATGCCCAGCACACGCCGTATAGCGTGATCCGTGACTTGCTCACACAGCTTTTTGCGCTGCCAGAAGCTGCTGCCCCAGGCGTGCTCTGGGCCACGATCGCGGATCTGGTTGCGACCACGGCGCCCGCGTTTGTCGCCCTTGCGCCACTGCTAGACACCGTGTTCACAATTGTGATCCCCGCCGCTGATCTCACCGGGGCCACGAGCGAGCCTGGCGCGCATTTCTCCCTTGCCCGCCTGCCACAGGCAGAGCGGCGCGAGCGGCTGCACGATCTCGTTGTCGCGCTGGTAGCGGGGTCAGTTCAACGCGAGCCGCTGACGCTGGTGATTGACGATCTGCACTGGGCCGACGCCTCGTCGCTGGCGCTTGTGCAGCGGCTGGCACAGCTGGCAGAGACGCTGCCGTTACTGCTTGTGCTGAGCTACAGGCCCCATACGCTGCCCGCTACCCCCTGGCTCAATCTCCCACAAACGAGCTCGCTCCAGCTTGAAGCGCTGGACAGAGCGGCCAGCCGCGCGCTACTCTCAGATCTGCTGAACAGCGTGCCTACCGACGCGCTGGAACCAGTGCTTGAGCGCGCGCAGGGGTCGCCCTTCTTTCTAGAGGCGCTGGTGCGCCATTTGATCGACCGTAGGCTCGTGCGCCAGAGCGAGGCGGGCACATGGCAGCTGCTGAGCTCGCTCACAAGCGACAGCGTCCCCGAGACGATCGAGCTTGTCCTGGCAGCCCAGCTCGACCAGCTGGACGAGGCGACACGCGAGCTGGTACAGGTGGCGGCGGTGATCGGGACAACCATCCCCTACCAGGTTCTCGCCGGGGTCTACTCGCAGGCCCGCCAGCCGGCGCGGCACCTGATGGAGCTTGTGCGCGCCGGCATTCTGGTAACCGACGAGCAGGAGGCCCAGCCGAATTTCCGTTTTCGCCAGGCCCTGCTGCGCGATGTGGCCTACCAGAGCATTCTGTATGCCCAACGGCGGGAGCTGCACCGGCGTGTGGCCGAGCGCATCGCGATTGTCTTCGCCAGCCAGATCGAGCGCTTCGAGGCCGAGCTAGCCTATCACTACGCGCAGGCCGAAGAGCACGGGTGTGCCTGCGGGTATGCCCTGCGCGCCGCACGCAATAGCCGCAAGCACGGTGCGCTGTCAGAGGCGCTCGCAGGCTACAACCAGGCCTGGAGCAGCGCCGAGCAGCAACCGGACGCGCTTACCCCCGACGAGACGTTGCGCGTGCTGGAGGAGCTGGCCGATGTTGAAGTGCTGGCTGGCCGCTACGACGACGCCCGCCAGCACTATAGCCGGCTGCTGAGCACGGCGAGCCAGCAGCCTGAGGCAAGCCAGAGCTTGAGCACAGCTGTGCTTTCCCGCAAGCTCGGCAGCAGCTACGAGCAGCAGAGCATGTTCGAGGAGGCACTGCAATGGCTTCATCGGGCACGCCGCCACCTGGAACAGTCCAGCGCCGTTGCGCAGGCGCAGCCCAACGCGGATCGCGCCGCAGCCGCCAACGCTGCGCCCCTGGAGCTGAGCCGGATCTGCGGCCTGATCGGCTGGGTTTATTTTCGGCGCGGCGATCCCGAGCGCGCCAGGCAGTGGCTTGACGCGGCCCTCAGTGCCCTCGACGAGATAAGCGGCGCGGACGACGCCATGCTGGAGGAGCGGGCACGGGTCTATAACCGGCAGGGAGGCGTGGCATGGATGCTCGGCAACCTGCCCGCTGCGCGGATCTACGTCGAGCGCAGCCTTGCCGATTTCACCGCCCTCGGCGATCTGTTGGGCAAGGCCGATGCCGAGAACAATCTGGGCATTCTTGCGGAGCAGCTAGGCGACTGGCAAAGCGCGATCAGCTCGTATCAGGCGGCCCTTGAGGCGAACCAGCTCAGTGGGCGTCGGCGGGCGGCCGCCCTCAGCCGGCTCAACCTGGGCGCGGCTCAGCTTCAGCTCGGCGCGCCCGAGCTCGCCATGCCCCTGCTGGAGCAGGCAAGCGTCGAGACCCACGAGCTCGGTGACACGCTCCACGAGATCATGGCCCTACGCTGGCTCGGGCGTGCCCAGACGCGGCTAGCGCGCTTTGACGATGCCAACGCCGCCCTTAGACGTGCGCTCACCTATGCCCAACAGAGCCAACTCCTGCTGGAGCAGCTAGATACCTATACGGCCCTCGGCGAGCTGGCCCTTGCTCAGGCCGACCAGGGCGCTGCGCGCGCGGCTTACAGTGGCGGGTCGGCGCTGCTTGCGCGAGTTGATCGGGCGACCCTTGAAGTTGGCCTGTTTCTGCGGTTCGCCGCCCTGGTCGAGGAGCGCACCGGTGCCCAGGCTGATAGCGCCGCGCTGCGGGCTGAAAGCCAGCTCATCTTCAGCACCCTCGGCATAGCAATGCCGCCAGACGCGCCGTAAACGAGCAGCGCGCTGCCCTTAGTGCGCGGCAGCGTGCCGGGCCTCGGCGAGGGCGAGCTGGTGGAGCTGCGCAGTTTCCGCGACTTCAACGCCCTGATCGTGGTGAGCCCACCCGCGCAGGGGTAGCGCCGCTAGTGTGCGGTTTGGGTGCGGCATTGGCTGCGCTGCGAGCGCGGGGTATACTGTAAGCACGACGAGCTGCTACCCCAAGAGGTGCCTATGGCTATCGCTATACGAACTGATGCTGAGACGCTCAAAATTACCCGTGTGTCCGACGGGCTGGAGCTCGATCTTGAGCCAATCCAGGGCATGTGGACCGAGGCGCAGTACCTCAAGCTTACCGATGCGACAAACCGTCTGATTGAGTTCACCGACGGCCAAATTGAGGTGCTGCCCATGCCGACCTACAAGCATCAGATGATCTTCCGCTTTATCTTCCTCGCCCTGATGACGTTTGTCGAGCCACTTGGCGGGAGAGTGTTGTTTGCCGCGCTGCGCATGCAGGTACGCCCCGGCAAGTTCCGCGAGCCGGACATTTTGCTGCTGCGCGATGCGAACGATTCCCGCTGCCAGAACCGCTACTGGCTCGGCGCCGATCTCGTTGTCGAGGTGGTTAGCGAGGACAACCCCGAGCGCGATACAGTCGAGAAAGTGCTCGACTACGCCGAGGCCGGTATCCCCGAGTACTGGATTGTGAACCCACAGGACGAGACGGTACGGGTGCTCAGCTTGCAAGGCGAGCGCTACGCCGAGCACGGCCTGTTCCGGCGCGGCGCCGTGGCTAGCTCCGCGCTGCTGGAGGGCTTCACGCTGCCGCTTGACGCGCTGTTTGACGCCGTGTAGTACCATTGCGCCACGACCGATGCCTGAGCATACGAAGCGATGAGGAGGCCCATTTATGACAATCACTGCGCGCGGTGCGATTGCCCGAGCCCCCGGCGAGCCGGTGAGCATCGAGGCGTTCACAATCGACGACCCCGGCCCGAACGAGGTGCTGGTGCGCATCCTCGCCTCCGGCGTCTGCCACAGCGACCTCGGCGTGAAGAGCGGCACCTACGGCAGCGACGGCTTCCCCTTCCTGCTCGGCCACGAGGGCGCTGGCGTGATCGAGGCGGTTGGCCCTGGTGTTACCAGCCACAAGCCCGGCGACCATGTGATCCTCGCCTGGCGCGCCCCTTGCGGCGCCTGCCGCTTCTGCCGCGTCGGCAAGCTTAACTTCTGCGCCGCTAGCCTGAACGCCGAGAAGCGCATGCGCACGCTGGACGGCACGCTGCTGAACCCGGTGCTCGGCATCGGCACCTTCTGCACCCACACGCTCGTCCACGCCGCCCAGGCCGTGCATTACGACTCGGCCCTGCCCGCGCCCCAGATGTCGCTGATCGGCTGCGGCGTGATGACCGGCGTTGGCGCCGCGCTCTACGCCGCCGACGTGCAGCCCGGCACCAGCGTGGCCGTGTTTGGCTGCGGCGGCGTGGGCGATAGCGTGATCGCCGGCGCCAGGCTGGCCGGCGCCACCACGATCATCGCCGTGGATATCGACCCGCGCAAGCTGGAGTGGGCTAAGGAGTTTGGCGCCACCCACACGGTGAACGCCAGCGCGGGCGACCCCGTCGCCGCGATCAAGGCGCTTACCGGCGGCAACGGCGTAAACTACGCCTTCGAGGCCGTCGGCATCGCCCAGACATGGGAGCAGGCGCTGTTCTGCCGCGACCTCGGTGGCACCTGTATTATGATCGGCGTCCCCGGCCCCGGCCCCAAGCTTACGCTCGACCTCCAGCGGCTCTTCGACCTCGGCGGCAAGGTGGGCATCTCCTGGTACGGCGACTGCCTGCCCACGCGTGATTTCCCGCTGCTCGCCGACTGGTATCGCCAGGGCCAGCTCAACCTCGACAAAGTCGTGACCCAGCTGATCAGCCTGGAAGAGACCGAGGCGGCTTTCGAGGCCATGAAGCGCGGCGAGACGCTGCGCTCTGTGATCGTGTTCGAGCGCTGAGACCTTTGGAGCGCGAACGACGCGAAATCGGCGAAGGACGCGAAGCCCGCCCCGCCAGTCGGGCGTCTGCCCGAAAGGTCGCCTGTGTTTGCGCTGGCTGTGTTCGTTTGTGACTGAGGGGACCGGGTATCAAGCTGCCTCAACCGGGCATCGCGCCTGTCTGCCCTTTGATAGTCCGCGCAGGCGGGCTTCCCGGTAATAGCCCATGGCTTCAGCCATTGGCGTGGAAAGGCCCCATGAAACGCTCGATCTTCCTGGTGGCGACCGAGCCGCACGCGGGCACCTCGCTGCTCTCGCTGGGCATGCTGGATTATATTCTGCGCAAGACGAGGCGCGTGGCCGTGTTTCGCCCGGTGGTGCGCGACCAGGCCGCGCAGCCGCGCGATCAGACCATCGACCTGCTGCTCAGCCACTTCAAGCTCGATCAGCGCTACGAGGAGACGTACGCCCTCACGAGCGCGGAGGCCGACGAGCTGCTGGCGCACAGCCAGCTCGATCAGCTGCTCAACCGCATCATTGGGGCCTACCAGGAGCTTGAGCGGCGCTACGATTTTGTGCTCTGCCTGGGCGCCGATAGCCATCAGGAGGCCTCGCTCTTCGAGCTGAATCTGAATGTAGAGGTGGCGCTCAGCCTCGACAGCCCGGTGCTCCTGCTCGCCAGCGGCAACCAGCGCAGCGTGGAGGAGCTCGCCGGCACCTTGCAGCAAGCCCGCGAGGCCTTTCACGCCAAGGGCTGCCCGGTGGTGGCGATGGTGGTGAACAAGGTGGAGCCAGCGCGGGTCGAGCAGCTGCACAGCGAGCTCGCTCAGGGCCTCGGCCTGGCCCCCAGCCAGCTCGTGGTGATGCCCGCCGACCCGCTGCTGGCAAGCCCGACCATGCGCGAGGTTGTCGAGCAGCTTCAGGGCGAGGTGCTCTACGGCCACGATCAGCTGGAGCGACAGGCCAAGCGCTTTATGGTGATCGCCATGCAGATGGAGCACTACCTTGAGCGTCTGACCGACCACGCCCTGCTGGTGACGCCGGGCGATCGCGGCGAGATCCTGCTAAGCGCGGTGCTGGCCCATCTCTCGGCGAACTACCCGCCGATCGCGGGCATTGTGCTCACCACGGGCGAGCGGCCGCCCCCCGCACTGACGCGGCTGCTCGATGGGCTCACAGACATTCCACCGGTTGTGGCGGTGCAGAGCGAGACTTACGAGACGGCGACCGACCTGCACCGCGTGAAGTCGTTCATCACCGCCGACAACCCCACAAAGATCGCAGCCGCCCTCCAGCTCTGTGCGCGCTACATCGACGGGGCCGCGCTCGAGCAGCAGTTCGGCCAGATCGAGTCGCGTGGCATCTCGCCACGGCGCTTTCTCTACAACCTGGGGCAGCAGGCCAGGGCCAACCGGCGCCGTATCGTGCTGCCCGAGGGCAACGAGGAGCGCATCCTGCGCGCCACCGCCGCGCTCGTCGCAGAGCAGACAGCGGAGATCATCCTGCTCGGCGATCCCACCGAGATCCGGGGTAGCGTCAACCGCCTGGGGATCGCGCTGGATCTCGCCCAGGTTAC
>JAYUYB010000932.1:0-6027 GCA_043752655.1 Chloroflexota bacterium | reverse complement strand
CGCGGCGTGCGCCTCGCGCAGTGCGCCGCCGCCATGCTGAGGGCGATAGTCGATGGCCTGCGCACCCTTCGTGCCGTTGCAGGAGCGGCACAGGGGCTGAATGTTTGCGATGTCGTCGCTGCCGCCTTTGTCGAGCGAGATCACATGGTCGCGCGTCAGCTCGATCTCTGGCTCGCGCCGACCGCAGCAAAGACAGGTATAATCGTAGCGGGCCTTGAGTGCCAGCCACTCTGCGATTGTGTGCGAGCCCTGCGCAGCGTGCTCCTTCGCACGGCGCCGGTTGCTCTTCGCAGCGGCTTTGTGCGGGTTGGCCTTCAAGTAGGCCTGGATCTGAGCCCTCTTCTTCTCGGGCGCTTTGTGGTAGGCTTGACGTAGCAGTTCGTTGTGGTGCTTACGGTTTGCCAGATAGTGCTCCCAGTCGTAGGCGCGCATTTTCTCGCGGTTCTTCTTGCGGTAGTCACGCTGGTTGGCTAGCTGTTGCTCGTAGTTCTTCTCACGCCAGGCGCGCACTCGCTTGAGGTAGCAAGCTCTACAATAGGATTGATACCCATCACCCTTCGGCACACCGTAAAGCACTCTAGGTGGATAATCATTCAGCGGTTTCCACTCAGCGCAGTGAATACACACCTTGCCAGGGATGCCGTCTCGCTCTATGATCGCCATCGGAAGTTCTTAGAACAAAGGTTCTATCAGGATGATATTACACGGTTTCGCAAGCTTTGTCAAGCGGTGAGGAGCTGATATGCCGAAGGATGTGATCACGACGCGGGCCAAGGATTATAACCAGTGGTACCTCGATATTGTCCGCGAGGCCGATCTGGCCGAGCCAGCGGAGGTGGTGCGTGGCTGTATTGTTTTCAAACCTACCGGGTGGGCGATTTGGGAGCTGATGCAGCGTCAGCTGGATGACCGAATCAAAGAGACCGGCCACGAAAATGTTCAATTCCCATTGCTTATTCCAAAGAGCTTTCTGATGAAAGAGGCTGAGCATGTCGAGGGCTTCGCTCCCGAGGTGGCCGAGGTGACACGGGCCGGCGGTGAGGAGCTAGCGGAGCCTTATGTGATTCGCCCCACCAGTGAGACAATCTTTGGATATTTCTACAGCAAGTGGATTCGCTCCTACCGCGACCTCCCACTGCTCTACAATCAGTGGTGCAATATCATGCGCTGGGAGCTGCGCACGCGGCCTTTTCTCCGCACAGTCGAGATTTTTTGGCAGGAGGGCCATACAGCGCATGCCACTGAAGCTGATGCTGAAGCGGAAACGCTGAAAATTCTGTATGAGGTTTATGCCGATTTCGCCGAGCAGGTGATGGCCGTCCCGGTGATCCGTGGCCTGAAGACCGAGAAGGAGAAGTTCCCCGGCGCCCTGCGCTCCTACTGCATCGAGGCGATGATGCAGGACGGCCGCGCGCTCCAGGCTGGCACCTCCCACAACCTCGGCCAGAACTTCGCGAAGGCCTTCGACATCACCTACACCGACCAGCACAACACCGTGCAGCACTGCTGGACCACGAGCTGGGGCGTTTCTACCCGCCTGATCGGCGCGCTGATCATGACCCACTCCGACGACGAGGGCCTGGTGCTGCCCCCGCGCCTCGCCCCCACCCAGGTCGTGGTGGTGCCGATCTTCAAGAACGACGAGGAGCGCGCACTGGTGATGGAGGCGGTCGCCCGCATCACCGCCGGCTGGAAGGGCACCCTGCGCTTCAAGGTCGATAGCCGCGACAACCTCTCGCCCGGCTTCAAGTACAACGAGTGGGAGCTGAAGGGCGTGCCGGTGCGGATCGAGGTTGGTCCCAAGGACGTGGCGAAGGGCAGCGTCGCCATCGCTCGCCGCGATGTGCCCGGCCGCGAGGGCAAGAGCTTTGTGCCGCAGGAAGGGCTCACCGAGCGCATCATCGCCCTGCTCGACGAGATGCAGGCCGGGCTGTTTCAGCGCGCCCTGAAGTACCGCGAGGAGCGCAGCGCCTTTGTGCAGAGCTACAACGAGCTGAAGCAGCAGGTGGAGCGCGGCTTCGCCTGGGCCTACTGGGACGGCAGCGACGAGGACGAGAAGCGCATTCAGGACGAGACGCGCGCCACGATCCGCTGCATCCCGCTGGATCAGCCTGGCACGCCTGGCGCCTGTGTCTACACTGGCCGCACGACCACCCGCCAGGTGGTGTTCGCCAAGGCGTATTAGGGGATAACCGATAACCGATAGCCAATAGCCGATAGCCGGACGGTATTCCGTCTACCATCCGCTGTCTACTCAACCACCACGCCGCGCCGGTCCTCGCCAAGCTGAAGGCTGAATAGCCTGATGGCGTGCGGCCCGGCGACCTCGACGGGGAGCGGCTCGCCGTAGCTCAGCGGCACGCGCTGGCCGGCGAGCTGCGTGTAGAGGCCAAGCACCACCTGGTACTCGCCGTCAGGCAGGTTGGGCGGCAGCGCGATGGGCAGGGGCGTACCAAACTGCTGGCCTGCCTCCCAGGTGTCAAACATTCCGTCGTCGAGCAGGCTGTCGATCTGCGCGACTCGCCGGCCCTCGCCGTCCAGCACATGCACAAAGCTGAAAACGCCGCCGGGCTGGCGCACCTGGATGTCCCACGCGGGCGTGAAGATCAGCGTGTCGCCTTGCAGCGCCTGGCTGTAGCCGCGCAGGTGGATGCCGCTGAACACGGCGCCCGCCGAGCGCTCGAAGGGCCGCGGCAGCTGGTGGATCGTCACGTAGGTGATGCCGCGCACGCGCAGCGTGTAGAGCGGCGGCGTCTGCATGGCGTACGCCTCGGCCACGGTGCGCGTGTCGCGCTCGGCCACGCTGCTGTAGACCACGGCGTAGTTGGCGGGCTGATTCAGCCTGTCGATGTCGAGGTCGTAGACGGCCACATCGGCTGGGACGAAGGGCGTGAGCGTGTCGGGGAGCCACGAGAGCACGGGGCCGCGCCGCAGATCCGGGCGGGCCTCCAGCCACGCGCCAGCCTGCTCCATACCCTCGCCCCACCCCGCCAGCAGCACTGCCTGCGCTGTGGTTCCACCCCCCAGAAGCGGGTTGTAGTAGGCAAGATAGTACGGGCGGTAGATCAGCCCTGGCAGCAGGATCGCGAACGCGAGGCCACCAGCGAGCGCGTAGCGTGCGGCCGCCCTTGGCGTCCCGAAGGCAGCGCGCAGGCGCTCTAGCAGCGCCATCAGCCCGATGGCGCCAAGGATTTCGAGCGTGGGCCAGATCGGGAGCAGGTAGCGGTCGAACTTCTTTGCGAGCAGCGTGAGCGCAAGCGTGAAGAGCAGCCCAAACGTGGCAAGCACGACAGCGCTGCGAATCTCTTCTGATGCAAGCCCGGCGCGGGCGGCGAGCCACTTTGGGTTTGCCCAGAGCGCTGCGACCGCAAGGCCGAGCAGCACCGCGAGGCCGAGCAGCATGGGCACCTCGCCGCGCCAGACCACCACCGACACGTAAAAGGGCCAGCCGGGGTCTGCTACCGCCTGCCCCATAAAGAAGTTGCCCGTATTGTGCGGCTGGGCCCCATTCCCAACCACCTCTTCGATCACGGTGCCAAGGGCGGCGCCGGGGCTCACCCACAGGGCGGGCTAGAGCAGCAGACAGGTGAGGCAGGCCACAGCAAGCCAGAGCGCAAAGCGGCTGATCGCACGCAGCAGCCCGGCCCGCAGCGCCGCCCAGGCCCACGGGCGGCCCCCGCTCTCGGCGAAGAGCAGGATCAGCCCGGTGAGGGGCAGCAGAATGAGCGCCGGGGCCTTGGTGAGCAGGGCAAGGCCGGCGAGCAGGCCCGCAGCAGCCAGTGCCAGACGCCCGCCCACCTGCCCCTGTGGCATGGGGCGCGTGGCAACCAGCAGCAACAGCAGGCTCAGGGTGCTAAACGAGGTGAGCAGCGCGTCGAGGTGCAGCAGGCGCCCGTGGGCGATCAGAAATGGCGAGGCGGCCCAGAGCATGCCCGCCAACAGCGCCGTTGCCGGTCGGAGCAGGCGCCGCAGCAGCAGGTAGCCGACCACAACCGCCAGGGCGTTCGTGATCGCGAGCGGCAGGCGCAGGGAGGCGAGAAACTCGGCGCCCGCGCCCTGACCGGGCGGCGCCACCCCCGCGCTCCTGGCGAGCCACTGGCCCAGGCTGCCCAGCCACATCGTCGTCACGCCGGGGTGGCCCGTCTGGTTCGTGGCCGTCCAGTCGCTCATGCTCACGGCGGCGCTGAAGCGCGCCACGCGCCCCTGCCAGAAGTAAGCCTCGTCGGTGGTGTAGAAGTCGTTCAGCTCCGCCACGCGCGGCAGCAGCGCCACAAGCAGCAGCAGCGCCACAAGCAGCCAGGCGGGCACGCTGCGCGCAAAGGCGGTCGGCCATAGCGCCTTACGCAGGCAGCGAGGCAGGTGCTGCCTGCGTAAGGCGCTGCCTGCGTAACAAGCTTGCGAGTCGGAGACAGGCCACGTATGCCTTCACCTGGGGCTTTTTTACTGCCGAAGTTGGTAGGATCTTGACCGTCTCAAACTACTACGTGGCCGCTTTGGCCACAACCCCCATTTGGGTTGCCAGCCCTCGTACTAAAAGACGACGCAGCTCGGTCTGAGGATATACCTATCGGCGCCGAGCGCACGCAAAAAACGCCCACGCGCGCGTTCATGACGCCCACGGAAGCGGTTATCCCGATCTGTGTATAACGTGTGGATAACCCGGAGGAGCTACGTGCCAGACTCAAGCATGGCCTGGTAGACCGCCACGTGGCGGCGGGCGATGGCGGCCTGAGTGTAATGGGCGAGGACACGCTCGCGACCGAGGCGGGCGAGCTGCGTGCGCAGCGCCGGGTCGGCGGCGAGGCGGGCGAGCTGGGCGCGCAGAGCTGCAACGTCGCCCTCAGGGAAGACCAGCCCAGCGTCGCCGATCACATACGGGATCTCGCCGGAGCTGGAGCCAACCACCGGCACACCGCAGCTCATAGCCTCGATCAGCACACGGCCGAACTGCTCCTTCCAGCTGGGCGTGGTGCGCGAGGGCAGCACCAGGGCGTCGAGGGCGCGCATGGCGTCGGGCACCATAGTACTGCCCACGGCGGGCAGCAGCGCCACACGGGCCTGGAGGCCAAGCTGCGCGATGCGGCGCTCGATGGCGGGGCGCTGGCTGCCGTCGCCCACCAGGCGCAGCCGAATCCCCGGCGGCAGCCCCGCAAGCGCCTCCAGCAGATCGAGCACGCCCTTCTCGGGAACTAGCCTGCCAAGGTAGCCCACGGTGAAAGACGGGGGCTGATAGCCGATAGCCGATAGCCGATAGCCGATAGCCGATAGGCGCTCACCGTCGCCCGCAGGGCGAAACAGCTCCGGGTCTACCCCAAACTGGGGCACGATCGTGAGCGGGCCTGCGTAGCCGTGGCGGCGTATGATGACGGCGGCATCCTGGTTGCAGGCGAGGGCGTGGGTGGCGTGGCGGAAGCTGTAGCGCTCGAACAGGCCGAAGGGCGGGGGGTAGAAGCGGTCGATGTTGGCGTAGTTGTAGAAGCAGCAGCGGGCGCCGAGCGCGACGCCAAGCCGCATAGCCTGAAACGTCGCCAGGTTGAAGCTCTCCTCGTCGATGTGGAGCACATCGGGCCGCAGGCGGCGCAGGGCCGGGCCGAGCGTGGGGTAGAAGTGCAGGTGGTGCTGGCCGTTGAGCGCGATCGGCAGCGCCTGGAGCGTGTAGCCCTCGGTGTAGCGCCGCTCCAGCCGCTGCACGCCCACGCGCGGCTCGCGCCAGCTCTCGGGCACTAGGGCCGTAAGCTCCACGCCAAGCCGCGCAAGCTCCTCCAGCTTGCGCTGGTACGCTCCGACAACCAGGGCTTTCGAGAGGATCACAACGCGCACAACAACCTATACTTTACGCTCTAGCACTGCGGCCCTCACCCCACTCTCCCTGAGCACCCAAGCCCTTTGGACCACGAAGCCGCGAACGGGTGCGAACCACCGCGAACCCGGCCACAGGGGTGCGGTTTCGCGTTTGCGCCCTTCCTGCCACTTCGCGCCGTTCGTGGTCCAGACGGCTTGCGGCTCCCCGCTCCCCTCAATGGGTTA
>JAYUYB010000931.1:0-6029 GCA_043752655.1 Chloroflexota bacterium | reverse complement strand
TCGGCTGGACTCACGACGAATAATCCACAGATTTCACAGATCTCCGACCTATATTTGCCACTCGGCCTTCCGCGTACAAGCATTGAGCGGAAATCTGTGTCATCTGTGGACAGAACAAACAGGATGTTCCATGTATGTCCAGCCACCGCCCGAGTCCATGATCGCCCTGACCCAGCTCAACCCATTTGAGCGCTTCCCCGATGGGCGCCCCAAGGTGCCCGACGATCTGCTAGAGCGCCTGAAGCTTGTCACCACCGAGGAGGCCTGGGGCGTGCTGCGCAAGCACGGCTACGAGCGCCAGTTTGTGGGCGGCTGGCTGGAGACCCACCCCGGCACGACGATGGTGGGCCGCGCCGTGACGGCCCAGTTTGTGCCGCATCGCCCCGACTTCCACGCCGCGATCCAGCAGGCTGGCCTGGCCGAGGGCCGCAGCGGGATCGGCGGCCAGAACTCCTGGATCATCGAGAGCCTGCAGCTCCACGACGTGATGGTGGTGGACATCTTTGGCAAGGTGAAGGACGGCACCGTGGTGGGCGATAACCTGGGCACCTCGGTGCGCTCGCGCACCCGCGCCGGCGCCGTGATCGACGGCGGCATCCGCGACTATCAGGGCCTGGTGCAGCTCACCGACGTGAACTTCTATATGCGCGGCGTGGACCCCACCGCCATCGCCGATGTGACGCTGGCCGGCCTGAACACGCCCATCCGCATCGGCGAGGTGACGGTGCTGCCGGGCGATGTGGTGCTCGGCACGCCCACGGGCGTGATCTTCATCCCGCCGCACCTAGCCCAGGAGGTAGTGGAGGCCAGCGAGGAGATCCGCGTGCGCGACGAGTTCGGCAAGCTGCGCCTCGAAGAGGGCCGCTATATCAGCGGTGAGATCGACGTGCCCAACTGGCGCGACGACATCGAGGCCGACTTTGTGGCGTGGAAGGTGGCGAACGGCAAGTGACCGGGAGACAAGGAGACAAGGAGACAAGGAGACAAGGAGCGCCTATCGGTGCCGTCAGGCTGTCTCCTTGTCTCCCGGTCTCCTTGTCTCCTAAGCTGAGGAAAGATACTATGGCATCGCGCACAACCCCCCCTCGCCCCGAAGATCACGCCCGCACCGCATCCCGCCCCAGCCAGCTGAAGATCACCGACATGCGTACAGCGACGGTGGGCTGGGAGCGCTGGCACTTCACAATCGTGCGCATCGACACCGACCAGGGCCTGAGCGGCTACGGCGAGGTGCGCGACCTGGCCTCGAAGAACTATGCGCTGTCGCTCAAGCGGCAGCTTCTCGGCGAGAACCCCTGCAATGTGGAGCGGCTGTTCCGCAAGATTAAGCAGTTCGGCCACCACGGGCGCCAGGGCGGCGGCGTTTCCGGCGTCGAGATGGCCCTGATGGATCTGGCGGGCAAGGCCTATGGCGTGCCGGCCTACGTGCTGGCTGGCGGCAAATACCGCGACCGCGTGCGTATGTACTGCGACACGCCCAACGAGCCCACCGGCGAGGCGATGGGGCACAAGCTGAAGGAGCGCCTGGAGCAGGGCTTCACCATGCTCAAGATGGATCTCGGCGTCAACCAGCTGATCGCAGAGGAGGGCGCGCTCTCCTGGCCCCAGGGCATGCTCCCCGGCGACCCCGAGGACAAGCTGGAGCGCATGCTCAACCACGCCACCCTGATGCACCCCTTCACGCATGTGCGCCTCACGCCGAAGGGGATGCGGCTGATCTGCGAATACGTGGAGCAGGTGCGGTCTGTGGTGGGCGACGCGGTGCCGATCGCCGCCGATCACTTCGGCCATATCGGCGTGGACGACTGCATCCGTTTGGGTCAGGCACTGGAGCCCTTCAACCTGGCGTGGCTGGAAGATCTGCTGCCCTGGCAGCTCACCGACAGCTGGGCGCAGCTGGAGCGCGCGCTGCACACGCCTGTCTGCACCGGCGAGGATATCTACTGCCTGGATGGCTTCAGGCCGCTGCTGGACGCCCGCGCAGTGAATATCATTCACCCCGACATGGCGACGTCGGGCGGCATCCTGGAGACAAAGCGCATCGGCGACTACGCGCAGGAGCGCGGGGTAAGCATGGCGCTGCACATGGCGGGCACGCCGATCAGCACGCTTGCGAGCGTCCACTGCGCCGCCGCAACGGAGAACTTCATCGCGCTGGAGCACCACTTTAGCGAGGTGCCCTACTGGGGCGACTTCATCGACAGCATCCCGAAGCCGATTATCCAGGGCGGCTACATCCAGGTGCCCGAGGGGCCAGGGCTGGGCTTCACGGTGAACGAGGCGGCCATCCGCGCCCACCTTGTGCCGTGGGACCAGGGGTACTTCGAGCCGACGCCGCAGTGGGACGAGCTGCATAGCTGGGACAGGCTTTGGTCCTGAGGTGATCATCCGCAGATTACGCAGATTACACAGATGCCTTTTGGCCGTTCCAGCGGTATAGGCTTGTGTAGTCTGTCGTATTTGCGGAGGTAATGACATGCGGGATGCTCAGCGTTCTGCCCGTGATGTGGAAACGTTCGCCATTATTGGCGCGGCGATGGAGGTGCATCGGGTGCTCGGGCACGGTTTTCTAGAGGCCGTGTACCAGGCGGCCCTCGCCGACGAGTTGGGCCAGCGGATGATCGCCTTTGACGAGCAGGTGGAGTTTCACATCAGCTACAAAGGGCGGCTGTTAAGAACCACGTATCGCGCCGACTTCGTGGCACATGCCAACATCATCATCGAGCTCAAGGCGCTCGACGCTCTTACGAACCGCGAGCGCGCTCAGCTGATCAACTACCTACGAGCCTCAAGTATCAGCCGCGGCCTGCTCATAAACTTCGGAGCGCCTAATCTTGAGTACGAGCGCCTGGTCTGGCGACACAACGACCAGGCAGCCGGCGGGCCATCGCTCTAAAGGCCTTCCGCCCCATCTGCGTAATCTGCGTAATCTGCGGACAGAAAATTCATGAAAATCACGCGTGTGCGCTCCATCCTCACCGCCCCCGACGGCATCACCCTCGTCGTCGTCAAAGTCGAGACCGACCAGGACGGCCTCTACGGCCTCGGCTGCGCCACCTTCACCCAGCGCCCCACCCTTGTCGCCAAGGCCGTGGACGACTACCTCGACCCGCTGCTGCGCGGCCGCGACCCCGCCAACATTGAGGATCTCTGGCGTATGATGTACGTCAACTCCTACTGGCGCAACGGCCCCGTGCTCAACAACGCCATCAGCGGCGTCGACATGGCGCTCTGGGACATCAAGGGCAAGCTGGCCGGCATGCCCGTCTACCAGCTGATCGGCGGCAAGTGCCGCGAGGCCGCGATGGTCTACCGCCACGCCGACGGCCGCGACAAAGAAGAAGTCCTGGAGAACGTCATCAAGTACCAGGAGCAGGGCGCCCTCGCCGTGCGCTGCCAGATGGGCGGCTACGGCGGCCGCGTGAAGGACATCCGCGAGGCCACCGCCCTGCCCAGCAAAGACGCCCCCCAGGCCACCCATCGTGGCGGCGGCCTTGAGCGCCAGGACAGCGCCTTCCCCGGCGCCTACTACAACCCCGACGCCTACGCCCGCTCCATCCCGCCGCTCTTCGAGCACGTGCGCGCCAAGCTAGGCTTCGAGCTCTTCCTGCTCCACGACATTCACGAGCGCCTCGCCCCCATCGACGCCATCCGCATGGCCAAGGCTCTGGAGCCGTATCGGCTCTTCTTTCTGGAAGATGTCTTCGCGCCCGACCAGATCGAGTGGTTCCGCCGCCTGCGCGAGCAGTCTGCCACCCCGATCGCCATGGGCGAGCTGCACACCAACCCGCTGGAGTGGAAGCCCCTGATCGCCGAGCAGCTGATCGACTTCATCCGGGCCCACATCTCCGCGATGGGCGGCTTCACGCCCGCCAAAAAGCTCGCCGCGCTCTGCGAGTCGTTCGGCGTGCGCACCGCCTGGCACGGCCCAGGCGACGTGTCGCCGATCGGCCACGCCGCCAACCTGCACCTCGACCTGGCCAGCCCCAACTTTGGCATCCAGGAGGTGATCAACTTCGGCGAGCCGCTCTTCGAGGTCTTCCCCGGCACCCCCGAGCTGCGCGGCGGCTACCTCTGGGCCAACGAGCTGCCTGGCTGGGGCGTGGACCTCGACGAGACCGCCGCCGCCAAGTATCCGCCCGTGCCCAAGGTTGTAGAGTGGACCCAGAGCCGCTGGCCGGACGGCACGCTCTGGACGCCGTGATCTCAGAGCCGATAGTCGGGCCTTGCGCCGTTCGTGGTCCAGACGCCCGCCCATCGCCACGCTCTGGGCCGCGGACGTGCGCTTGCTTGGCGCGCTCTGCGGGGCAAATCTCACCATGTGGCAAGGTCTGTTACCCGCAAAGAGATGCCACTATACATCCATATAGCAGCCTGGGCGTCTCTACGTTGCCTCAGCACGCTCTCTAGTAGTACGGCGCCTTGATTTCTTATGCCCCTGCTGTGGTTAGCATGGGCCGACATGGGATGGAGAGACTCTATGTCCGTTCGACCTGGCCTGGCCACAACAAGGCGGCTCGCGGCCCTCCTGCTCGCAATCGCACTGCTACTCGTCGCCTTCGCCCGCCCAATGCCCGCCGCCTCGGAAGGGAGCGTCTCGCTCTTCCCAACCGATGTCCCCAACCGCTTCCGCGCAAACCTTGAGTGGCGCAATTCGGTGTACGGCTTCTCCGCCGACTCGCCAGAGTTCAACCTGAGGCGCCGCACCGTGCTCAAGCTCTACGCCAAGGCGGGCGAGCAGATCTTGCTTGGATCGAGCGGCGTCAGGGTGGGGGCCGGGACAGACGCCGGCGATATCCGCGTCTTCGTTCCTGGCAGGGTGCAAGGGCCGATCGGGCAGGAGGTCATCCCCGCCCTCGGCGCACCTGTCGTGCCGGCTCAGCCGGGCGTCTTCGAGAACGGCTTTAGCTGCGTGGCCCAGGGCGGGGGCCGCGGTCGCATCGGGAGTCGGGCCGTCGAGCTTGCCGGACCGAACACCGAGAATAATCTGAACCCCGCCGGCTACAGGCCGTGTATCTACACCGCACCGAGCGACGGCATCTACGACATTGCTTTTTTTGGCCCCGATGGCGACGAGACGGACAATAATCCGGTGATCACGGGTGGCCTCACCCCCAGCAACGCCGACTTCGGCCAGAACCAGCGCTCCACCGTAACGGCCTGGGATGTGTCGGTGCGCACCGACCCGAACGCGCTCGCGGTGGAGCGTGGCCGGCTCTTCCTCTACTACTTCGCGGGTATTACAGGCGCGAACGGCCGCAATGTGATCGGCACGGGCTTTGTTGTCACCACCTTCGGCTTCCAGTACCGCATAAGCTACGGGGCCGACCCGTTTGGCTTCATTCTCTATGCCAATCAGTATGGTTTCCAGAACAGCGACGGGACGCCGCTGTACCATAATGTGATGGCCGACCCCACCACTTCCACCCAGAACCAGAACCAGCTTCAGGATTTGCAGGGCGGCGCGCGGCTCTTGCCCCCCCAGTACCCGATCTTTTTTGACCGTCCCAACGAGCTAGCCCTCGACGCTATCGGCATTCCCCGCACGCCGGTCGGGCCAGTCCTCAGCGGCCTTACCTTTAACCCTGCGGGCGGGAGCACTGTGGCGCCCGTGGGCGTCGGTGGCACCTTCCGCTTTCAGACAACGCAGCCAGGGGTGTACAAGATCGTCATTAGCCGCGATGGCACCGACTTCGACCCGTCGACCCCGCAGAACCGTCTGCTGCGCGGGATCGCCGCAACCGGTGGGGTGATCGATGTGCCCTGGGACGGCAACGATAACACCGGGCAGCCATTTCCCGAGGGGCGCTTTCTCGTGCGCGCGGCGGTGCAGGGTGGCGAGGCGCACTTCCCCTTCTTGGATGTCGAGAATAATCTTCCCGGCAGCCCGATTATCGAGCTGATTAATCCGCCCGACATCGATGGCGATACCGTGGGCGACTGCCCGCCCTGGAACGGCGGCTGCTTCGGCGCCTTCTACGACGATGCGGGCTATCGCACGGCGCGTGGTACGCTGGTCGGCACAGCCG
>JAYUYB010000930.1:0-2360 GCA_043752655.1 Chloroflexota bacterium | reverse complement strand
GACGCCGACCTGGGGCTAGGCCACGGCGCGGCGACTGTCTGGACGTGTGATTTCAGCCTGGATTATATTCGCATCAACGCGGAGTATCGGACGTAGCTATGGAACACAGACTCTGGGGGGGGCGCTTTGCGGCGCCGAACGCCGACGACATGCGGCGCTACAACGATTCGTTTCGCTTCGACCAGCGCCTCGCCGAGGCCGACATCGCGGGCAGCGTTGCCTGGGCCACAGCCCTGGAGGAGGCCCAACTGATCAGCGGCGAGGAGTGCGAGGCGCTCATCCAGGGTCTGGAGCTGCTGCGCCGCGAGTTCGCCGACGGGCGCTTCGAGCCCCAGCTGGGCGACGAGGATATCCACACGGCGGTGGAGCGGCGCCTGCACGAGCTGGTTGGCGAGCCAGCCCTGAAGCTGCACACAGGCCGCTCGCGCAACGACCAGGTGGCGACGGCCTTTCGCAGCTTTGTGATCGGCGCGGCCCGCCGGGTGCAGGAGCGGCTTCAAGACCTTCAGCTGGCCCTGCTGGAGCAGGCCGAGCGCCACGCCGCCACGATCATGCCGGGCTACACGCACCTTCAGCGCGCCCAGCCGATCACGTTTGGCCACTGGTGCCTGGCCTACGTGGAGATGCTGGAGCGCGACCGGCAGCGGGTAGACGACGCGACGGCGCGCACGCGCACCCTGCCGCTGGGGGCGGGCGCCCTGGCTGGAAACTCGCTGGGCGTAGAGCGCGAGCGGCTAACCGAGGCGCTGGACGAGTTCGACGCTGTGGCCGCCAACTCCCTAGACGCGGTTTCCGACCGCGACTTCGTGGCCGAGCTGCTGTTCAGCTTTGCGCTGACGGGCGTGCATCTCAGCCGGCTCGCCGAGGATCTGGTGCTCTACAGCAGCGCCGAGTTCGGCTTTGTGGAGCTGGATGACGCCTACTCCACTGGGTCGAGCATTATGCCGCAGAAGAAGAACCCCGACAGCATGGAGCTGCTGCGCGGCAAGAGCGGGCGCCTGATCGGCAACCTCGTGACGATCCTGACGGTGCTCAAAGGCTTGCCCATGACCTACAACAAGGACATGCAGGAGGATAAGGAGGCCTTCTTCGACAGCCTGGACACGCTGGAGCTGGGCCTGCAGGTGGCGGCGGCGGCGGTTGCCACGCTGGAGGCGCGCCCCGAGCGTATGGCGGCCGCCCTGGACGACGCGATGCTCGCCACAGATCTGGCCGACGAGCTGGTGCGGCATGGCGTGCCCTTCCGCGAGGCCCACGGCAAGGTGGGGCGGCTGGTGCGGCGGGCGCTGGAGCTGCGTGTGCCGCTGCGCGCGCTGCCGATCGGCGAGTACCAGGCGGTGCAGCCGGATCTGGGCCACGAGATCTACGCCGTGTTCGACTTTGCGCGCAGCGTGGCCCGCAAAGATAGCGTGGGCGGCACCGCGCCGCAGCGCGTTCTAGAACAGTGTGTCCGCTGGCGCGATCTGCTGGCGTAAGCATGACGGTGGACGGTGGACGGTGGACGCTGGCCCGCAGGTTGTTCACCGTCTACCGTCTACTGTCTACCGTCCAGAACCCAATGAGGTGACTCAATCACGATGACAAGCCTGATCTACCAGCCGCCCGTCCAGCTGCCGCGCCTGCACGCCCGCCCCGAGGCCGCGGTGCAGGTGCGGCGCGCCCGCGTGGGGGACATCCCGCGCCTCTACGAGATTATCAACTACTACGCGGCGCGCGGCGATATGCTGCCCAAGACGATGGACCAGCTGTACGCGCGGGTGCGCAACTTCAACGTGGCCGAGGCCGACGGCGAGGTGGTTGGCAGCGCGGCCCTGCACATCACCTGGGCCGACCTAGCCGAGGTGGTGTCGGTGGCGATCCACCCCGACTTCCAGGGGCGCGGCCTGGGGCGGCTGCTGATCGAGCCGCTGTTCGACGAGGCGCGCGAGCTTGGCATCCCCACGCTGTTCACGCTCACGCTGCAGGTGGGCTTCTTCAGCCGCCTGGGCTTCCGCGAGGTGCCGAAGCTGCGCCTGCCGCATAAAATCTGGCAAGATTGCACCACCTGCTTCAAGCAGGATCGCTGCGACGAGATTGCGATGCTGCGGCCTGTGTAGGCCATCGCCCGAACGAGCACCCGGAGATGTTGGATGAGCGATAGTATGGCCGGGCAGTGGGAGGAGCGCTGGCACCCGCTGCGCGAGGAGTGGGTTATCGTGGCTGCACACCGCCAGGCGCGGCCCTGGCAGGGCCAGCTCACGGCCAACCCTGAGCCACCCCCGCCTGCCTACGTGCCCAACTGCTACCTCTGCCCCGGAAATACCCGCGTGAGTGGCGTGACGAATCCGAACTACAGCGGCATCTATGTCTTCGACAACGAT
>JAYUYB010000929.1:0-6032 GCA_043752655.1 Chloroflexota bacterium | reverse complement strand
GGTCGCGCTCCAGCAGCCGCTTAATAAACTCCACATTCATCGTGATCGCGGCCACCGCCTGGGCTGGGCCGTCGTGGAGATCGCGGGCCAGCTGGTGGCGCACCACCTCCTCCTTAGAGATCAGCTTGCTGCGCTCCTCTTTAAGGTCAAAGATCAGCTGGGCATTGTGCAGCGCGATGATCGCGTAGTTGGCGAGGGCGGTGAGGTTCTCGATCTGCTCGCCTGAGAAGGCGCCCGCCTCGCCGCTCGCTACTATCATCAGGCCATAGGTGCGCAGGTTGGCGCGCAGCGGGATCAGGCTGGCGCTGCGACAGCTCTTCAGGCTATCGAAGCTTTGGAGATCGGGCTCCTGGCTCACATCGGGCACCACACATGGCTCGGGGCTGCGCAAGGCCGCCGCCAAGCCACGGCCTACCTTCACGCGGCGGGTCTGGTCGCTCACACTTAGCGACTGGCTGGCCGCCACGTAGAGCTCGTCTGGCTGGCCTGAGGAGAGCAGCACAAAGCCGATTTTGAAGGCCACAAGCCGACGGCTCTCGCGCAGGGTGGCATCAAGTACCTGCCGGTAATCTACGGTGGTCGAGAGCGTGTAGGCCACCTCGTAGAGCGAGCGCATCTGGTCGCGGTAGGCGCGGGCCTCGGTGAGCGCCTGCTGGGCCTGTCGGCGCGCCTCCACCACGCTCTGGCGGTTGTTCTCGGCCCAGCGCTCGGCGAGGCCGCTGGTGATCCAGGGCACAAAGGTGAGCGTGAGCCCGCGCAGGCCGAGGGCCACATAGTCAAGCAGGGTGAGCACCGCGTCTTGGGCTAACACGCGGCGCCAGCCGATAAAAGCTGCCATGTAGAAGACCGCCGCGACGATGCCGGACAGCAGGCTCACGGCGGGCGGCTGGCGGATGGCAGCATTGATCAGCGGCAGCAGGTAAAGCGGGAAGAAGATCACCACCTGCTCGCCGCCAAAGAAGGCCATCAGCGAGATGAACATCAGGTCGATCAGGTAGGCCAAATCGAGGATGGAGGCGGTGCCGGGTATAAAGAGGGCGACGGTGGCGAGCAGGCTGAAGCCGATGTAGGCCCACAGCAGGATCACCATGGGCGAGCTGGCCGTGGTTACGGGCCAAACCGTCTCGTTGCTCAGGAACTGCGTCACCGGGAAGAGCAGCAGGATGGTGAGCCAGCGCGCAAAGGTATAGAAGCGCTCACCGCCGAGCAGGCTCCAGCGGCTTGCGCCCGTGCCTGGCGGAGTGGTCTGGCTGGTCGCCGTTGTTGTGGCCTTCACGAATCTCCCAGGGCAACTGCTACGCGTCGGCCGCTGCCGTCATGCTGACACAGCGCCATTACGGGTGCCGACGCGCGCGGCCCGGCCTACAGCGCCTTGAGGGCATCGAGCGTGGCGCGCACCGCGTTGGCGGACTGCTGCACCAGCGCCTGCTCCTCCGCGTTGAGCGGCAGCTCGATGATCCGCTCGACCCCGCCGGCGCCCAGCACCACCGGCACGCCGAAGTAGAGATCGCTCAGGCCGTACTGGCCGGTAAGGTAGGCGGCCACAGGCAGCACGCGCTTCTTATCCTTGATCACGGCCTCCACCATCTGGGTGGTGGCGGCGGCGGGTGCAAAGTAGGCGCTGCCCGTCTTGAGCAGGTTGACGATTTCGCCACCGCCCTTGCGGGCCCGCTCCACAATTGCGTCGAGGCGATCTTTGGGGATAAACTCGCTCACGGGGATGCCGGCGATGGTGGAGAAGCGCGGCAGGGGCACCATCTCGTCGCCGTGGCCGCCCATCAGCATGGCCTGGATGTCCTCCACCGACACGCCCGTCTCCATGGCGATGAAGGTGCGGTAGCGGGCGCTGTCTAGCACGCCGGCCTGGCCGATTACACGCTCCTTGGGGAAGCCGCTGGCCTCGGCTGCCACGTAGGTCATCGCGTCTAGCGGGTTGTTCACCATAATGATCACAGCGTTGGGCGAGAGCGGCGCGGCCTGCGTGATGCAGCTGCGGGTGATCTCGGCATTAACCTTGATCAGATCCTCGCGGCTCATGCCAGGCTTGCGCGGGGCGCCCGAGGTTACCACAATCACGTCTGAGTCGGCGCTGTCGGCGTAGCTGTTGGTGCCGAGCACGCGGGCGTCGTAGCCCATGATTGGCGCGGCCTGATACAGGTCGAGCCCCTTGCCTTGAGGCACACCCTCCACAATATCCACGAGCACAATGTCGCCAAGCTCGGCGGCGGCGCACCAGTGTGCGGTGGTAGACCCGACAAATCCGGCGCCGATGATGCTGATCTTCTTGCGCATGCTGAGGCCTCCTAAGGCTCTATGGCGCGCTCGAACGCCCGTCGCACAACGACGGCGTTCCACGTACGACAGCAGTCATTGTAGCACAATGAGTTAGGCCCGCACGGGCGCGCGTGAGGCCCGCAGGCGGCGCAGGGCGTCCTCCAGATCGGCAGGCAGCGGCGCGCTGAACTCGCGCCATGTGCCATCGCTGGGGTGAGCGAAGCCGAGCTTATGGGCGTGGAGGAACTGCCGCGTAAGGCCGAAGGTTGAGCGGTTTTTGCGCCCGCCGTAGGTGGGATCGCCCAGCACGGGCCTGCTGCGATAGAGCATATGCACGCGGATCTGGTGGGTGCGCCCCGTGTCCAGCCGCACCTCGAGCAGCGTGTAGGCGCCCAGCTCCTCTAGCACGGTGTAGTGCGTGCGCGCCTCGCGGCCGCTTGGCGTCACCGTCATACGTAGGCGGTCGTCGGGGTGGCGGCCGATCGGCCCTTCGATCATCCCGACGGGCTCCTTGAAGTGACCTTCGACCACGGTCAGGTAGAGCTTCAGCATGGTGCGGGCGCGCTGCTGCTCGGTGAGCGCCTGCATCGCCTGATCGTGGCGGGCTACCACCAGCAGCCCCGAGGTGCCCTGGTCGATGCGATGCACAATACCGGGGCGCACGCCGCCGTTGATCTGCATCTCGGGGTAGCGCGCCAGCAAGGCGTTGGCCAGCGTGCCGCCCGCGTGGCCGGGCGCCGGGTGCACAACCATGCCCGCCGCTTTGTCCACCACTACCACGTCGGCGTCCTCGTAGACGATATTGAGCGGGATGGCCTCGGGCTGGAGGGTCGTGGGCTGCGGGGGGGGGACCGTCACGTCTACGCGGTCGCCGAGGCGCAGGACGAAGCTGCTGCGAGCCGGCTTGTCATTCACCTTCACGCGGCCATCCTCCACCAGCTGCTGGACGAAGGAGCGCGATAGGTCGGCCACAGTGCGCGTAACAAAGCGATCCAGGCGCTCGCCGACATCGTCGGGGGCGGCGTAGAGAACCAGCGTGTCGAGAGCAGTCATTATTATTCGGGGTCTCTGCTCAGCAGATCGCTCAGCAGGCCATCGTCGCGAGGTGTAACAAGAGTCGTAGGGGCGGGATCGTCGCCGACGAAGACCAGATAGCCGGCGAGCATGGTTACGCCCACCGAGATCGCGCTGTCGGCCAGGTTGAAGACAGGCCACCAGCCCACCTGGACAAAGTCTACCACGTAGCCGTGGCGCAGCCGGTCGAGAATATTGCCCACAGCGCCGCCCACAATCAGGCCCATCGCCGTCTGCACCCAAGAGCTACGGTTGGGCAGATGGTAGACATAGGCATAGACCGTGCCAGCGGTGATCAGGATCGAGGTGGCGGTGAAGAACTGGGGCAGGTTTTGGAACAAGCCGAAGGCCACGCCAGTGTTCTGGCCGTAGACAAGGTTCAGCCAGTCGCCGACAAGCGGGCGAGCCTTTGCGCCGGGGACAGGGCCGAGGGCAGCGACGACCAAACCTTTGGTGAGTTGGTCGGCGGCGATCACGGCGAGGCCCAAGCCGACGGGCAGCAGCCAGCGGCGGGTGTCGGCTGCGGGCGCGGGTAGGCTCATGGGTGGCCTCACTAGGAGCTCAGGGCCTGCTCGTCGCTGCGGGCACGGCGCTGGGCCAGCTCGTCGCGGAGGAACTGGAGCATCAAGAGCGCGGCGCCCACCGAGATCGCGCTGTCGGCCAGGTTGAAGATCGGGAACCAACCCACCTGAACGAAATCCACCACGTAGCCGAGGCGGATGCGGTCGATCAGATTGCCGAAGGCGCCGCCCATGATCAGCCCCATGATCAGCTGCACAGAGCTGTGCTGGTTGGGCAGCTGCGTGACATAAAAGTAGATTGCGCCGGCCACGATCAGCAGCGCAGTGAGGATAAGCAGCTCGGGGTGGCCCTGAAGCAGGCTAAACGCCACGCCGGTATTGTGCGAGTAGGCGATGCGCGCCGTGTCGCCAATGAGCGGGACGAAATTCGTCATCGTGGTGGGGCCAAGCGTTGCCACCACCCACTGCTTCGTGAGCTGATCGAGGACTATCACCGCGACGGCCACCAGGGCCGGCACCATCCAGATGTTACGATTGGGCTTTTGCACCGGGTGCTCTCCTGCGGTCTGCCCCCAGGCTGGGCCGCAACTTGCCAATACACTTACACCATTATAGCTCACAACTGCCATTGCCGCCGCCCCTTCACCGCACGCCCATGCGCTTCGGACGCACAAGAAGCTTTGCAGTGGGGGCGCAGCGTGTTATACTGTTACGGAGTATCGTCAGCGGCGACGCGTGGTGCGCGTGCGCTACAAAACCGCCCCGACCGTCGTGGCGCGGCTCCAGAGCACGGAGATGGTTGAGCGTGAAGATCACGACTGAAAAGCTGCCCAAGAGCCTGTTGTCATTGCAGATCGAGCTGGAAAAAGAGCGTCTCGAGCGCGGCCTCGATCAGGCAGCCCGCCGCCTCTCGCAAAAATACCCGATCCACGGGTTTCGCCCCGGCAAGGCCCCGCGCTTTATGATCGAGCGCACCTTCGGCCGCGACGCCCTAATCGAAGAGGCCTCAGACGATCTGATCAACAAAGCCTTTCGCGACGCCCTCAAGCAGGAGGGGATCGCCCCCGTGGGCCAGGCCGCGCTTCAGAGCGTCACCTCGAACGACCCTTTCAGCTTTACCATCCACGTCCCCGTGCAGCCCACGGTCGACATCGGCGACTACCGCGCCCTGCGAGCGCCGCTCGATCTCGCCGAGATGACGGACGAGCAGCTTGAGCGCGCGCTCGACGTAATGCGCGACCGCCACGTGGTGCTAAAGGAGCTGGACGAGCCGCGCCCCGCCCAGGACGGCGACCAGCTGAAGGTGAAGCTCGACACGATCGTGGATGGCGCGCCGCTCGACGAGCGCAGCAACGACGAGGCAGCCCCCGAGCAGACGCTGGATCTTGTCAAGGGCCGCCTGGTAGACGAGCTGTACGACGGCATCCTGGGCGCCAATCTCGGCGACACGAAAGAGATCAGCGCCACCATGCCGGACGACCACGGCAACGAGCAGGTGCGCGGCAAAGCGGTCGTCTTCAAGGTCGAGATCCTCAGCATGCAGGAGCGCCTGCTCCCCGATTGGGAGGAGCTGCCCACCCTGGAGGAGTTCGAGGGCACGCTGGAGGAGCTGCGCGCCAAGACCCGCAGCGACCTGGAGGTGGCTGCACGCAACGCCGCTGAGCGCAAAAGCCTGGACAGCTACGTCGACCAGCTGGTGGCCCAGACTAGCTATGACATCCCCGACGTGATGGTGAGCGAGCTGGCCCACGAGCTGCTCCACGATCAGGAGCGCCAGTTCTCGCGCTATGGCATCACCATGGAGCAGATGCTCCAGTATCGTGGGCAGACCCACGAGCAGGCGGTCGAGGCGCTACTGCCCGACGCCGAGCGCCAGACGAGAGTCACGCTCGCACTGCGCGAGGTGGTGGGCCACGAGGGCTTGACGATCTCGCAGGCAGAGCTACAGGCGGAGCTGAGCCGCCTGCTGCTGGACTACAACGAGTCTGAGCGTGCCAGTGTCGCCCAGACGCTCCAGACCCAGATGCTCAACAATGTAGCGAGCTCGGCTCTAGATCGCAAGCTGCGCGAGCGCCTGGTCGCGATTGCGGTCGGCGAGGCCCCCGCCCTGGAGGGGTCGGTCGCGCCCGCAGCGGTCGAGCCCGAGGGCGCCGAGGTCGAGAT
>JAYUYB010000928.1:0-2363 GCA_043752655.1 Chloroflexota bacterium | reverse complement strand
CCTGGTCGAGCGAGGCCGAGGCGGAGCGGGCGATCGTGTTGAGGACGGCGAGCTGGTCGGCGCGGCGCTGCACCTGGGCGGCGAGATCCTGGGCCTCGGCGTAGAGCCGGGCGGAGGTGATCGGGCCGCCTACTTGTGCGGCGATCGCCTCAAGCAGATCGACATCCTCGTAGGTGAAGGCGTTGGGCGCGGGCGAGCCTACGCTGAGCGTGCCGATCACCTGGCCGCCGCTGCGCAGCGGGGCGACGATGGCTGAGCGCGCGTGGGGGTCGGGCGGGGCGAAGGGGGCGTCGGGGCCGAGCTCGTTAGCGACATAAGCGCGGCCGTGGGCCACAACCCAGCCCATCATGCCCTGGCCAGGGTGGAAAGTCGCATGGAGCAGATGCTGCTCGCCGGGGGCGGCGGCGGCGATAGTAAGGGTCTGGTCGGGGCCGAGCAGGGCGAGCGAGCCGGAGCCGAAGGCGGCGGCCATGCGCTCCACGCTGCGGGCGAGGATCGTCTCAAGCTCCAGGCTGGCGCCCACATCGCGGCCGAGCGTGGCGAGCAGCTGCTCTTTGGCGAGCAGGCGGGCGCTGCGCTCGGCGAGGCGCACATTCTCCACAGCCATGGCGGCCTGGCGGGCAATCGCCTCGATCACCAGGGCGGCGCTGGGGTCGAGCGGAGGCCCACCTGGCGGCATGGCGCTGAACACCACGCCGATCAGGCGCTCGCCGCGACCGCGCAGGGGTACGCAGAGTGTGGCAAGGCCGGCGGCGGCCTCAGCGTCGGAGGAGGCGGGCAGCATTTCGTCGGCGGGCAGCAGGAACGAGTTGCTTACGCGGTGCTCGGCGCGGAGCAGGGCCTGGTAGGCGCCGGGGGCCACGGGCTCGGCGCGCAGGCGGGCCTCGATGGCGGGGGGCACGCCGGCGAAGGCGGCAGCCTCAAGCGCGTCGCTGTCGATGTTGCGCAGGCGGACATAGACGTGGGGGCTGCCAACCACGTGGCGCAAGGTCTCGGCGAGCTCGTGGAGCAGGCTCTTCGGGGTATCGTCGGCGCGCAGCTGGCTGCCTAAGGCGAGCAGATCGCCAAGCGGCATGGCCGGAGCGCCCTCGGCGTGCGTGGCGGGCTGCGCGGGCTGCGCGGGCTGTGGCGTGCTGCTGTCGGACGTGCTCATAGCTCGTCGCCTTCCAGGTCGGGGGCGTCTGCGAGGCTAGCCTCGCCGCGGCCGATGCTGATGGTGCCAAAAAGCTCCTGCTGCTCGACGCTGATCGCGCGCCGCTTGAGCAGCTCGAGCACGGCCCAGAAGGTGACGATCACATCCTCGCGGGTGACGGCGGCCATAAAGAGATCTTCGAAGCTGAACCAGGGCGCGCGGGCGAGCCGATCGCGCACCTGGGCCACCACCTGGCTGATCGTGAGGCGTGGGGCGAGGCTGATCACTGCGGCGTCGTCGAGGGGGAGGGCGAGCTGGAGGCGCCGCTGGAGGGCGGCGATCAGCTCGGCAAGCGTGTTGGTCACCGGCGGCGGCGGCAGGTCGAGTTCCACGGCCAGCGGGGCGAAGCGCAGGAACGTGCGGCGATCTTGCTCGTGCCAGGCGCGCAGGGTGGTGGCCACCTGCTTGTAGCGGCGGTACTCGCGCAGCTGCTGGGCAAGCGCCTCGGCGTCGGCGTCCTCCGAGCTGGCGGAGCGCGTGTCGGTGGCGGGGCGCGGCAGCAGGGCGCGCGACTTGATCAGCAGCAGGCGGGCGGCGAGGCTCACAAACTCGGCGAGGGCGCGCGGATCAACCGCCGCTAGCCCGCGCACGTGGGCGAGATACTGATCAGCCACCTCGGCCAGCGAGATCGCGGTCACATCCAGCTCGGCGCGCTCGATCAGGCGCAGCAGTAGGTCGAGCGGGCCGCTGAAGGTTGGGAGGGTGATCTCGTACATCGACGACTTGATGCAACAGACAAGGAGACCAGGAGACCAGGAGACACGGAGACCAGGAGGCCGGGAGACACGGAGATCGGGAGACCGGGAGACAACCTGGGTGCTCCGATAGGTGCTCCTTGTCTCCTTGTCTCCGTGTCTGCCCAGCGAGCGCAGCGAGCGATGCTCCGTGTCTCCGTGTCTCCGTGTCTCCCCAGCGAGCGATGCTCCGTGTCTCCTTGTCTAGTTTAGCTCATCGGCCCATTGTAGCAGCGCGGCGCGGCCCGTGGGGGCGGGGTCGTGGTAGTGGCGGATCGTGGCGACCAGCGCGGGCGGGCTGCCGGCGGCCTTGGCCATGCGGGCGCCGCGGCGGGCGTGGTCGGCGTAGATGGCGACGGGCGGGCAGAGGTGGGCGGCGGCCAGGTAGAGGGCGGGGGCGCGCTTGAGCAGGGTGGCGGCGACGTACCAGGCGAGCG
>JAYUYB010000927.1:0-6036 GCA_043752655.1 Chloroflexota bacterium | reverse complement strand
TGATCGCCCCCGAGCTGGAGCGGCGGCTGGCGGGCTCGGTGCTGGCGGGCCACAGCGGCGACCTGCGGCTAGATTTCTACCGTGATGGGCTGCGGCTGCGCTTCGCGGGCGGGCGGCTGGCCGAGGTGGCGCCCTGGCGACCGCTGCTCTGGGGGGAGCCTGCGCAGGCCGCCTTTCCGCCCCTGGTTTTTACACAGCTGCTCTTCGGCTACCGTAGCCTGGCCGAGCTGCGCCACGCCCTCCCCGATGTGCGGGCCAAGGAGGAGGCGCTCACACTGCTCAATGCCCTGTTCCCGGCCATCCCGTCGCGCGTGGTGCCCCAGGATTAGCGCAGTTACCCCGGAGCGGGGTCGTTTGCCAGCGCTGCCTGGATCGACGCGAGCACCGCTGGGAGCGTGAGCGCCACGCCGCCTGCCAGTGCCGGGGCGCGATAGGGTAGAATGCCCGCGATCTCGGCGCCTGCCGAAGAAGGAGATCGCATGAGCGCACTTCGTCACTCGCGCTGGCTCGCCCCGCTGCTCGCCCTCGCCGCCCTGGCCCCACTTCTCGGCGCCCCCGCGCCCGCCCGCGCTGTCGCCGACCGCCCGATCATGGCCTTCTACTACCCCTGGTGGGAGCTATCGGACTGGAGCTACGACCGCATGACGGATCTTCCGGCGCCCCGCTACTCCGGCGGCGACGACGCCACCCTCCGCCGCCATGTGCAGCAGGCCGACGACGCCGGCCTCGACGCGCTGATCTGCACCTGGTACGGCCCCGACGAGGATCGGCTTAACGCGCGCTGCCGCCGCCTGATCGAGCTGGCCCGCGAAGATGGCCGCGACCTCCAGGTGGCGCTCATCCCCGACCAGTCGGCCTGGGGCCCGCTCAAGAGCGTCGCTGGCCTGGCCCGCGCGCTTGACGTAATGAAGCGCGATTTCTTCAGCCAGCCCAACTATTTGCGCTTCCAGGGCAAGCCTGTTGTCTTCTGGTTCAACCCGCCCTCGCTCGGCGGCGTGGAGACATGGCGCGAGCTACGCAACCGCGCCGACCCAGGCCGCGAGCAGTATTGGTTTGGCGGCACCGACAACTTTAGCTTCCTCGAAGCCTACGACGCGCTCTACTACTTCGACATCACCTGGGAGACAGCGCCCGGCGTGGCCATGCGCTCCTACGGTCGCCGGCTGGAGCAGTGGAATAGCGCCAACGGCCAGAGTCGCCCTTTTGTAGCCACGGTGATGCCCGGCTACGACGATCTGCGCTACCGCAACGGCCACGCCCGCGACCGGCAGGGCGGCGAGTATTACCGCGGCACCTGGCAGACGGCGATTGATCGCAGCGCGCAGGCGGTGGTGCTCACCAGCTTCAACGAGTTCTTTGAGGGCAGCCATATCGAGCCGAGCGAGCTGTACGGCGATCTCTACCTGCGGCTCACAAAAGAGCTGAGCGACCGCTTCCGCAACGAGGTTGGGCGCGTGGTGGCGCCGCCACCTGCACCATCTGGCGAGTGCCAGACGTTCCCCGAGACGGGCTACCAAGTTTGCGGCCGCATTCTCACCTACTGGCGCGAGAACGGCGGCCTGCCGGTGTTCGGCTTCCCGATCGGCCCGCAGCAGGCCGTAACGATCGAGGGCACGGCGTTCCAGGCCCAAGAGTTTGAGCGCAACCGCTTGGAGCTGCACCCCGAGAATGGCCGGCCCTACGATGTGCTGCTCGGCCGTCTCGGCGACGAGGTGCTGCGCCGCCAGGGCCGCGACTGGCAGGGCTTCGGCAAGCTTGGCGGCGCGCCGGGCGGCTGCCTCTTCTTCGCCGAGACCGGCCACAGCCTCTGCGCGCCCTTCCTTGGCTACTTCCGCTCCAAGGGGCTAGAGTTCGACGGGCAGCCTGGCTACAGCCTCGCCGAGAGCATCGCCCTGTTCGGGCTGCCCCTCAGCGAGCCGCAGACCGAGACGATCCAGGGCAACCCCTACACGGTGCAGTGGTTCGAGCGCGCCCGCTTCGAGGCCCACCCCGAGAACCCCGACCCCTACAAGGTGCTGCTCGGCCTGCTCGGCGTGGAGGTGAAGCGCTAGGGGGGCTACGTCATGGGCGGCAGGCGGGCGGGTGCGGAGGCGTCGGCGCAGGCCGACGCGCGGCCGCAGGCGCTGCCGCTGCGGTTTCAACCGCCCGGTTCTGGCACCCGCGCCCATACAGGGCAATGGTACAATCTGGGCAGTAGCCTGGCGGCAGGGGCCGCCAGCGCCCACGGGAGGGCACGATCAGTGAGCCGCTTTCTTGATGCCCGCCGCGAGACTCTGCCGACTGCGGTGACCGACCTGGCCGAGCAGCTGGCCGAGGCTGGCTACAAAGTCACCGGGCCGCGCCTCGCGGTGCTCAAGGCCGCCACGGCCCACCAGGGCGCCTTTAGCGTCCAGGAGCTTGAGCAGTGGCTGATCATACGGGGCGAGTCGCCTGGCATCGCCAGCATCTTCCGCACCGTGCGGCTGCTCTGCGATCTGAACCTGCTCCAGCGCATTCACGGGCTGGATGAGTGCCACCGCTATAGCCTGGGCGTCGGCCACGGGCACCACCTTGTCTGTACGCGCTGTGGCGCCATGGAGCGCTTCGATAACTGCGGCATGCAGAGCATCGTCGAGTTGCTGGAGCAGCGCACCGGCTTCCGCATCAACGCGCACCTGGTCGAGCTCTTCGGCCTCTGCCCACGCTGCCTCGCCGCCGCCTATATAGCGTAGATCAGGCCCATGCAACGGCTGATGATCGGCTTGCTCACGGTTGGGGGCCTGGCCGCGCTGGGATTTCATGGTTCAAACCATCGCGTCGGGCAGCGTGTACGTAAGCTCGTAGCTGTGCGTTCCGTCGGCGATGATCAGCGCCATCGTGCCGACGAGGCCCTCCAGCTCGCCGCTGCCCGAGTCTGGCACCACCGTGATCGTGAGGTGCCCCGCGCCGCGCGTCATTGTGCCGCTGTGCTGCAGTACGAAGCTACCACTGCGCCCGTGGAGCGTGCCGCTGACCCGCTCGATGGCCACGTAGCCCGCCGAGCCTGGCACAGCGGTGCCCGCGCTCAGCATCTCGCCCATGCTCGTGGCGGCGAGGTCGCCGCGAAACTGCTTGTCGATGGACAGCCGCCCCATGCTCGCGTCTGCCTCGGCGTGGGCGAGCGTCTGCGGCTTCAGCTGCACCTCAAATGTTCCGTGTGCGTGCGTCGTCATTTCATGCTCCCGTTCTATGGTGGCTGCTCCAACTTGCTTGCGCTACAACACCCTGCTATTGTTTGCCATGTGCGGCGAATCTGCAAGCCGGGCGCTTCAACGCTAGGGCTAGGGCATTGTCGGGAGGCAGGCGCGTACACGCGCGCCGTGGTGGCGCGGTGCGCCGGCCGCCCGCCTGCGCGGGCGGGTCCGGACGCGTCGGCGCAGGCCGACGTTCGACCGCAGGCCCTGCCGCCGCGGTTTCAACCGCCTGGTGCTGGCAAGCGCGCCGACCATGCCGTAGCCCTACTTCAACGCAGAGCCGCTAGGAAAAAACCATGAGCTGTTGCCACCATTGCCAGGATGCCGAGCACCTCTTCGACCGCCGCGACGCCGCCCGCCGCCTGGCGCGCTACCAGCGCCAAGGCCCGCGGGGCACAACCCGGCTGCTTGTAGATGCGCTGCGCGCCGCAGGCGTGGCCAACGCAAGCGTGCTCGACATCGGCGGGGGCGTAGGTGTGGTCCACCACGAGCTGCTGCGGGCAGGGGCCGCCCAGGCAACCGACATCGACGCCTCCTCGGCGTACCTCGCCGCAGCGCGGGGCGAGAGCGTGCGCCTGGGCCACGCCGAGCGCGTCACCTACATGCACGGCGACTTTGTCGCGCTGGCCGCACGCGTGGCCCCCGCCGAGATCGTCGTGCTCGACCGGGTGGTCTGCTGCTACCCAGATATGCCAGCCCTGGTTGGGGCAGCTGCGGCACACACCACCCGGCTGCTCGGGCTCGTCTACCCGCGCGACGTCTGGTGGGTGCGCGCGGGCGTCCGTGCGGTGAACCTGGGCCTCGCGATCGAGCGCAGCGCTTTCCGCCTCTTCTGCCACCCCACCGCCGCCGTCGATATAGAGGCGCGCCGCGCCGGTCTCACCCTGCGCCTCCAGCGCAACAGCGGCCCCTGGCAGGTGGTCGTCTACGAGCGCGCCGGGCCTACTATCCACAGCTGACGCTGCTTTGACACGCAAGCTTATTTCTGTTATTCTGCAAACAGTTCGGTTAAACAAATAATTTGGTAAAACAAATAATGTCACATGCAGAGCTTTCGCCCTTTGCCCCCGAGCAGCTCGCGGAGCTGCTTGGCGCGCTCAACGCCGAGCTGACGGCCCAGAGCATGGCCGCCATCCTGCAGATCCTTCAGGGCGCGAACCTCTCGCTGCCACGGCTTGTCGCCCTGATGCACCTGAAGCGACACGGAGCTGCCACAATCTCCGAGCTTAGCGAGCAGCTCCACCTCGCCCTCGGCACCACCAGCCAGGCCATCGATCAGCTCGTGCAGGGCGGCCTGGTCGAGCGCCGCGAGGGCGTAAACGACCGCCGCCAGAAGCTCGTCACGCTTACACCAGCTGGCACCGAGATCGTCGCCCGCGTGCGGCAGGTCCGCCTCGAAGCGAGCGCGCGCCGCTTCGCCGAGCTGCCGCCCGAGCTCGTCGACCGCCTTGGAGCCGCTGTCAGCGAAGCGCTGGCCGTGCTCCAGCTGGAGGAGCCCGCCGCCCCGCTCTAACACCACGGAGCTATTCTCGCTTCGTCAATCTGGATTCTTGTAAAGATCTGCGGAGAATCTTATGGCTGTCCCGACCACAATGCCCGGCGCCCGCATCGATATATGCTGCCATTCTCGATCAGCGCAGCAAGCTGATTATCCTTGTCGGCGTAATGCTGAGTCTGTTCCTGTCGGCGCTCGACCAGACGATTGTCTCGACCGCGCTCCCCAGTATCGTCGCCGACCTGCGCGGCATCGAGCTGCTCGCCTGGGTCTCGACGAGCTATCTGCTCGCCTCCACGGCGATGGTGCCGATCTACGGCAAGCTCTCCGACATCTACGGCCGCAAGCTTATCCTGCTCTTCGGCATCGTCGTCTTCCTGATCGGCTCGGTGCTCTGCGGCCTCGCCAACAGCATGCTGCAGCTGGTGATCTTTCGCGGCATCCAGGGCTTTGGCGCGGCGGCGCTTACCTCCACCGCCTTCGCCATCCCCGCCGACCTGTTCGTGCCCGCCGAGCGGGCGCGCTACACGGGCATGTTCGCTGCGGTCTTTGGCCTCGCCAGCGTGGTCGGACCCTTCATCGGCGGCCTGCTCACCGACAACTTCAGCTGGCACTGGGTCTTTTTCGTCAATCTCCCCGTGGGCCTGGTGGCCCTGGCCTTCATCGCCCTGAAGCTGCCGAAGCTCGACAGCGGCGTGCGCAGCCCCATCGACTACGCCGGGGCCGCCACCCTGCTCGTCACCGTAATGCCGCTGCTGCTTGCCCTGACGTTCAACAAGACGGAGCACCCCTGGGGCTCGCCCCTGATTCTGGGCCTGCTCGCGCTGAGCGCCGTGGGGCTGCTGCTGTTTCTCATGATCGAGCAGCGCGCCGAGGCGCCTATTCTGCCGCTGCACCTCTTCCGCAACCGCACCTTCACTCTCACCTCGCTGATCGGAGTAAGCGTGGGCGCAACGCTCTTCGCTGCGGTCTTCTTCCTCTCGATCTATCTGGTGAATGTGCTGGGCGTGAGCGCCACCGAGGCCGGCACGACGCTCATCTCCCTCACGCTTAGCCTGGTGGTTGGCGCGATCGTCTCCTCGCAGATCGTCCAGCGCACCGGTCGCTACAAGCTGATTATCATCGCCGGCCTGGCGGTGATCGTCGCGTCGCTCTGGTGGCTCACCACGCTTACAACCGAGACCACGATTGGGATGGTGCGCCTGAGCATGGTCGCCCTCGGCTTAGGCCTCGGCCCGTCGCTGCCGCTCCTCAACCTGGCGATGCAGAACGCGGTGCCCCGCGAGGACGTGGGCGCAGCCACTGCAAGCCGCCAGTTCTTCCAGCAGA
>JAYUYB010000926.1:0-2366 GCA_043752655.1 Chloroflexota bacterium | reverse complement strand
GCAGGCCGTCCACGCCATCCCGCACGATCGGCAGCGTGAAGAGATCGGCGGCGGCCAGGTACGCGGCGGCGCGTTCGCGCTCCAGCTGCCCGGCGAAGCGCACCCGCTCGCCAAGGCCCAGCTGGGCCGCCTGCCGCTCCAGCGGCTCGCGCAGGTCGCCGTAGCCCACGATCACCAGCGTGGCGGCAGGGCAGGCGCGCAGCACCATCGGCCATGCCTCCAGCAGCACGCCGAAGCCCTTCTTCGCCACCAGGCGGCCCAGCCCCAGCACAAGCGGCGCGCCGTCGGCCAGGCCAAGCTCGGCGCGCACCGCCGCGCGGGCGGCCGGGTTGGGGCGAAACTGGCGCGGGTTCACGCCGTAGGGAATCACGCTGCTGGTGGCGGGGCGGGCGCCGAGGCGCAGCCCGCGCGCGCGCAGGTCGCCGCTGCACGCGGTGACGGCCGCAGCGGCGCGGAAGGCGCCGGCGGCGATGCACGCCATAGACCAGTGGCGCTCGGCCAGGTAGATGTCGCTGCCGTGGAGGCTTACCACCAGCGGGGTGCCGTAGGCGGCGGCGGCGAGGGCGGCGGGCGGGCCGTTTGGCAGCACCCAGTGGGCCTGCACCAGATCGTAGGGGCGCCCGGCGCGGCGGGCGGCGGCCAGCTCGCGGGCCACGGCGCAACCCGACGCCGCCAGGGCGAAGGGCGCGGCCAGCAGCGTGCGCCGCTTGATCTGCGTGTCGCTCAGCAGCGACTGGGCGTAGCCCCAGATATTCAGGGCCGGGTGGGGCGCGTAGCGAAAAGGCCGCAGGCGCACCCCGCGCACCTCGCCGTCGCGCCGCAGCTCGGGGTGGAAGGGCAGCAGCAGCGTCACCGCGTGGCCGCGCGCCACCACCCCGGCCGCGATCTCCTCGATAAAGGGGGCCGTCGTCTCGCCTGGCCACTTGGGGAACGACGAGGCCAGCATCAAAATACGCATAGGAAATGCAAAATGCAACATGCAAAAGAGCCGCTTCTCCACCCGAGCGCACGACACACTATCACTCTCGCCTCGGCGCAGCTGCCTGCATTCTGCATTTTGCATGTTGCATTTTGCATTACGGCTTCGGAAGGCGGTAGATAAACGCCCGAAAATCTGCGGTGGGGCTGGCGTAGATCAGCTCGAAGCCGTCGATCACGGCGCCCACCTGATTGTTGTGGTCCAGCAGGGGCGCCAGCAGCTGCCCGGCGTCGCCCTTCACGCGCTGCTGGTTCTCCAGCGCCAGATACTCCACGCCATACTGGCGGGCGATCTCCAGCAGCAGCGCCCGGTCGGACGTGTTGGGGATCATCAGGGCGGGCCGCTCGGTGTGCCAGTTCAGCTGCCAGGGGATGCGCGTCATCACGGCGGCGTCCGGCGGCAGGTTGGCGTCCAGCCATGCGTAGGCCGTCAGGTCGGGCTGCCACAGCTCTGGCCCCGGCTCCACTCGCACCTTCTTGGCGATGTCGGGGCGCGAGAAGCTAACCACACCCGCCACGGCCGCTACCACCAGCACGAGCCCAAGCGGCGCCCAGCGCCGGTCGCCGATCGCGGCGAGCTTATCGTAGCCGGCCCAGATCGTCCAGGCGGCCAGCAGCGCCAGCCAGGGCAGCAGCAGCACCCAGTAGCGCTCCTCGTCGGCGCGCCAGTAGGTGAGCATAAAGAGCACGTAGGGCGCGTAGGCAGCGGCTAGCAGCCCTAGCAGGCGACGGCGATAGCGCAGGGCGCCGATCACGCCGATCAGCGCGAGCCAGGCGCCGAGGTCGGAGGCGATGTTTTTGCGCTCGTTGTTGCCAAAAAGCTGGGCTGGCCCCTCGGGCAGCCCGCGCCACACCGGCATCACGTAGTTGCGCAGCGCATCCACCTGGCGCTGAAGCTTGTCGAGCGTCTTATCGAAGCCCCAGCGCAAGATCCAGCTGCGATCGGGCAGCCCAGGGCCACCAAGCTCGGGCGCGAACACGTCGTAGATGTCTGCCCACGGCTCGCTGCCCGGCCCCCGGTAGCCCAGCACCCACGCGTCGTAGCTCTCCGTCGAGTAGACGGGCCTGCCGAAGAGCGCCATGTTGCGCGCCAGGTATGGCGACAGCACCAGCAGTGCCAGCAGCGTCCAGAGCACCACCGGCCCCAGCACCGCCATAAGCCGCCCAAAAGCCCCTGGCAGGAACGGCCCTCGCACCCAATCTACAATCTGCAATCTGCAATCTGCAACCAGCCAGAGCCCCATGCCCAGCGCGATCATCGCGCCCGAGGGCTTTTGCAGCATCATCAGGCCCGTGAGCAGGCCGGAGAGCGTGAGATAGCCGATAGCCGATAGCCGATAGCCGATAGCCGGAGGGCGCTCACCGTCCACCGTCATCCGTCCGCCGTC
>JAYUYB010000925.1:0-2372 GCA_043752655.1 Chloroflexota bacterium | reverse complement strand
TTGCACTCCTGTTCCGAAGCGAAGTGTTAATTTTTCTAGCGGATCTCCTATTTGCTTTATCTTCTGCATAACCGTCGTACTGCTCTCAGTTGCCGTACTCCAGGTATCAGATGATAGTTCATCATTAGTTATCTGTCTTTCAAAGACGAAGTGCAGATCCCTATTAACCCGCTGATATATAGGCGTCCCCTGCGTCATTCCGCGTAAGAAGAGAATGCAGGAGTAGTTTGTAGCTCCCTCGAAAAGCTGCTCGTCACCAAAATCTAAAATTTTATGGATACGCCTACTAGCCGCAAGGCTTTGCCGCAGCTTAGATGCAGATCTGGTATGAAAGAACTTATTTGGTGTAATAATACCTACACTTCCCAGAGCTTGCAAAATCATTGGCGCTTGCTCAATAAATAAATAGTATAAGTCGAATTTGCCTTGAGCTGAAATAAACTTGTTCGAGTAATAGTGGAGTATAGCGCTTGCATGGTAACCAGCCATAAGCCACGGCGGATTACCCACCACAGCATCAAAGCCAGCCTGCTCACCACGCGAGTGGCCGTGGCGGTCGAAGAAGATCTCAGGGAACTCCAGCTCCCAGTGGAAGAAGCGGCGGGTCTCAGCGACAGCGTCGGCCTGCTCAAGGGTCTCTACAATCTGGCGCGGGGCGGCTATCACGCGGCCAGTGGCGTAGTCGGCGAGCGGGGTGCGCAGGTCGGCGGGCACGCTCAGGCCAAAGTGGGCTGCCGTGGTGAGGTTGGCGAGGCGACCATACTTGCGCGTCAGCTCGGCGCGCAGCTCGGCGTAGATCTGCTCCTGGGCCTTCACCTCGGCCACAGTGCTGCCAGCGCTGCCCTCGATCAGCCACATGCTGCCCACGGCGCTGCTCATGCTCTGGCGAAAGGCGTCGTCGTCGAGCATGGAGAGCTGGCCCGCCGCCGCAGCGGCCTGCGCCTGCTTGGAGGGGCCACGCTTAGCGGCCTTCTGCTCGCCGCCGAGGCTGAGGTCGGCCAGTCGCGCACCGATCAAGGCATTGCCGCAGCGCAGGTGGTGGTCGAGGAACGAGAGCGGGCGATCTTTGGCCACGGTGACGAGCCAGAGCGAGAGCTTGGCGAGATCCACGGCGAGCGGATTCAGATCCACGCCGTAGATGCAGCTCTGGGCCACGCGGCGCTTCCAGTAGGCCAGATCGGCCTCGCCGTGGGCCTCGTCGCCGGGGGCGAGGGCGAGATCGACCAGGAAGCGGGCGATATACTCGGTGGCCTCCACGAGGAAGTGGCCGGAGCCCATGGCCGGATCGCAGACATTCACGGCCAGCACGGCGCGCACCTTGGCGTCGTCGTCGTCCAGGCCGGCCACGGCGCGGCGCAGCGCCGGGCCTACGGTCTGGTCCACAATATACTTCACGATATAGTCGGGGGTGTAGTAGCTGCCGCTGGCCTTGCGCTCGCCCTTATCGTTGAGCAGGGCCACGCGCCAGGCGCCCTCCTGGGCGATCGGCTCCAGGTGATACTCCAGCAGACCCTCGTAGATCGTGCCGAGGTGGCGCTCGGCGAGGTCGCGATAATCGATAAACATGCCGTCCACGCGGGCGAGCATATCGAGCGCCTGGAGCAGGCGCGCGTCGCCGATGCTTTTCTGCTCCAAAAAGCTGTAGCGGGCCGGGTCGAAGAGGCCGCCGTTGAAGGTAGCGACCTGGAGCGGCGGGCTGCCGGCGTTGATGATGCCGAACAGCTCGCGCAGGCGCGGCCAGAAGGTGGCGCTGGTTGGCAGCAGCTCGTCGCCGGGGCGGAGCGTGGCGACCTCGCGCTTGATCGCCTCCAGGCTGTAGCGGCGGCGGTAGCGCTCGCTCTGGCGCAGGGGCAGCAGCTCGCGGGCCTCGGCGTAGAAGACAAACAGCAGGCGATAGAGCACGATCAGGCTGTGGTCGTAGATCAGCTTGAGCGTGGCGGGGTCTGGCTCAAGCTGATTGGGGGCGTAGTCGAGGAAGCCCTGGGCGAGGTGGCGCAGGGCGGTGTAGACCTGCTGCTTCAGGTTGTCGCCGATGCCACGGGCGAAGTCGGCGCTGGCGCGCAGCAGGCTGCGCAGGCCGAGCGGGTGGGCGTCGAAGGCGCTGCGGTGGAAGAAGGCGTAGAAGTAGAGGAAGCGGGCCGGGTCGTTGGCGGCGACAAGCTCGGGCAGATCGACCTCGTAGAAGCGCTGGAGCTTGTGGGCGCTCTCGTGGTGGTAGAGCCGCCACAGGCGCCCGTTGGTGAGGATGCCCCACTCGACGCCGCTGTGCTGGATGTAGAAGGCGATCTGGAAGGCAGGATTTTTGTTGCTAAACGCGTCGGCGCTCTTGCTTTTGAGCGCACTGTCGAGGGGACGCTCCCAATATTTAGCGT
>JAYUYB010000924.1:0-6064 GCA_043752655.1 Chloroflexota bacterium | reverse complement strand
GAGCGCGCTCGGCTCCAGCGCCGTCGTCGCGCTCGGCGCCTTCACGCTCTACCACGGGGCCGCCAGCTACCTGGCGCCGGTGCTCGGCCCGCTGCAGGCCCCGAGCGGGCCGTGGGCCTGGGCCTCCGCCGCCTTGCCTGTCGTCGCCCTGCTCGCGCTGTCGCTGCTCGCGCTGCTGCTGCCGACGCTGGGGCGCACGGCTCACGGCCGCGCCTTCTACGTCCACGCGCTGCATGGTTTCTACGTCGGCGCGCTCGCCGACCGGCTCGTCGCACGGATCTGGAGCGATCGCATCACATCAGGAGGAGAGCATGCATAAGCTCGCGCCCTCGCCCGTACTCGACACGATCGCCGCGCCCGTCGCCAGCTCCGTCGCAGACGATGTCGTGCGCGTCTGCGACATGATCCCGCCGCTGTGGGATCTGGCGAACTATGTCGCCGTCAACCCGTTCTTGGGCTTCGCCGATCAGCCGATCGCTGAGGCGGCCCGCATAGTCTCCGATGGGATCGGCGCCCAGGTTTTGCCCGCTGGCGCGTTCTACCGCGAGCGCTGGCGTGCTGGCGCCTTCACCGCCGACGCGCTGGCGCGGGCCGCTCAGCGCGCTGGCCAGTCGCCCGCAGCCCTGGCCGCGATCCTGGATGGCACGGCCCCGATGCCGCTTCGCCCTGCTGGCCAGAGCCTGACGTTTGCCGAGCGCCACGACTACGCCTACGGCAGCGACTGGCACGCCCGCGTGATCCGCCATGTCGCCCTCTGGTGCTCGGTCTACATCCCCACCGACGGCCCGGCCTGGGCCGCCACCGACGCCAGCCTGTACGCGGCCTGGCGTGAGGCCGCCCAGCACGACCGCTCGCTGGAGATCCACGGGCTCGCGGGCTGGTGCGACTGGGTGCGCGCCCTGCCGCCCACGCCCGAGGCTGCCACCGTGGCGCTGCTCGCCGAGCTGGGCGTGCCCCCGGCAGAGCGGGCCGCCTACCTCTACCGGCTGCTTGGCGGGCTCTTCGGCTGGGCGGCGCTGCTGCGCCGTGCAAGCTGGGAAGTTGGCGACACGACGCACGGCCCGCTCAGCGAGCTCCTGGCCGTGCGCCTGTGCGCCGACGCCGCTGTGGCGCGCCTTGCCTCACGTGCAGCCGCACCACATGCAGCCGCCCCGCGCCCCGCCGTTGAGGACGAGTATGTGCGGGCGATCTTCCAGGAAGCTTTGGAGGATGGCTACGCCCGCAGGCTGCTCGGCGCACTCGCTGCGCCGCCGGACGACGCTCACGTGGCGCGCCCCGCTGTGCAGGCGATCTTCTGCATCGACGTGCGCTCCGAGATCCTGCGGCGCCATCTGGAGGCCCAGGCGCCCGCTATCCAGACGCTCGGCTTTGCCGGGTTCTTCGGCATCAGCCTGGAGTGGCAGGCCGACGGCGCCGCCAGCGCGCGCTGCCCCGTGCTGCTCAAGCCTGCCGTCGCACTGCGCGCCCACGCCGCCGCTCCGCCCTCCAGTGCGCTCAAAAAGCTTCAGAGCGCGCCAGCCGCCGCCTTCACCTTTGTGGAGACCCTGGGCCTTGGCTACGCCTTTGGCCTGATTGGCGACGCCCTGGGCTTGCGCAGCGCCCCGCGCGCCGACGAGGGCGCCACCGCATTCGGCCTCGACGACCCTGCTGGCGGCATCGCCCCCGCCGAGCGAGTCGAGCTCGCCGCCAGCATCCTGAAGAACAGCGGGCTTGGCGACCGGCTAGCCCGGCTGGTGCTGCTCTGCGGCCATGTGGGCCGCAGCGAGAACAACCCACACCAGGCAGGGCTCGACTGTGGCGCGTGCGGCGGGCACGGCGGCGCGATCAACGCCCGCGTCGCCGCCGCCCTGCTCAACGACCAGGCGGTGCGCACAGCGCTGCGCGAGCGCGGCCTCGGCCTGCCCGCCGACAGCTACGTGCTGCCCGCCGTCCACGACACCTCAACCGACGAGGTGCAGCTGCTCGACAGCGAGCGCGTCCCCGCCAGCCACCATGCCGAGCTCGCGCAGCTGCGCGGCTGGCTGGACGCGGCCAGCGCCGCCACACGCGCCGAGCGCGCCACGGCCCTGGGGATTGGTGGCAAGAGCGCACGGCAGCTTGCGCACAGCATGCGCCGCCGCGCCAGAGACTGGTCCGAGGTGCGGCCCGAGTGGGCGCTCGCCCGCAACGCCGCCTTCATTGCGGGGCGGCGCGGGCGCACGCGCGGCGTCGACCTGGAAGGGCGCGCCTTTCTGCACGAGTACGACTGGACGACAGACCCGGACGGCTACGTGCTGACGTTGATCCTCACCGCGCCCATGGTGGTCGCCTCCTGGATCAACCTCCAGTACTTCGCCTCCAGCGTGGACAACGCGGTGTTTGGTAGCGGCACCAAGGCGCTGCACAACCGGGTTGGCGCCCTTGGCGTGGTGCTCGGCAATGGCGGCGATCTGCGCACAGGGCTTGCGCTCCAGTCGCTACAGGCCGCCGACGGCAGCCTCTACCACGAGCCGCTGCGGCTTCAGGTGGTGGTAGAGGCGCCACGCGAGCGCATCGAGGCCGTTCTAGCGGCGCAGCCGGGCGTCCGCGAGCTTGCGGAGAACGGCTGGGTCCGCCTCTTCGCGCTCGATCCCTACGGCAGCGGCGCGGCGCGCTGGGTGCTCGGCAACGGCTGGGCGGTGCTCTGAGCTTTGGGCGACCCTACGGCTGCCAGGACGCCCGAACCGTCTGGACCACGAAGCCGCGAAAGCGTGCGAACCACCGCGAACCCGGCCGCGCGCCTGCGGCCCTTCGCGTTCGCGCCGTTCGTGCTCCTTCGCGCCGTTCGTGGTCCAGACGGCTTGGGGTGCGGCGCGCTGGGGGTGCGGCGCGCCTGAGGAGCTACCCCAGCACCACACTGGCGACGGCGAGATAGTGCAGCACGCTGCCGGCGATCACGAAGAGGTGCCAGATGGCATGGGCGTACGGGATGCGGCGGTTATGGTAGAAGAGCGTGCCCGCCGTGTAGGTGACGCCGCCTGCCACGAGCAGCAGGATCGTGCTGAGGGGCAGGGCGGCCATCATCGGGCCTGCGGCCACCACCACCAGCCAGCCCATTGCGATGTAGAGCAGCGTGGAGAGGATGTCGAAGCGGGTGGCGAAGATCAGCTTGAGCGCCACGCCGGCAATGGCTAGCGCCCAGACAACGCCAAACAGGCCCCAGCCCCAGGTGCCGCGCAGCGTGACAAGCGTGAAAGGCGTGTATGTCCCAGCGATCAGGATAAAGATCGCGCAGTGGTCGAGGATCTCCAGGCGAAACTTCGCAGGACCACCTGGCGCGCCATGGTAAATCGCCGAGGCCGTGTAAAGCAGCACCAGCGCGACGCTGAAGACGGTGGCGCTCAGGATGCGCCAGGGATCGCCGCCGAGGGTGGCCAGGACGATCAGGACGATGCCTGCGAGCAGGCTGGCCACGGCCCCGAGGCTGTGGGTGACGGTATTCGCCAGCTCTTCACGCTGTGGTATATGCGTAGAGGACATGAGTCTCCCCCTGATAGGTTAAAACAAGCCCACTCATTATAGCGCAGCCGCGCCGCATGGCGGTGATCGACGCGGGGGCGAGGTAGCAGTGCCACCTCGCCCCCGCAATGGAATGGATCGAACTCCGCGCCCTACGCGCCCCTTGCGTGCTCGCTATCGTAACGGGTGAAGTACTCGTCTACGTTGCGCTCGGCATCGACCTTGGCCCAGCCGTACTCCTCCTGCAGGCGCCCGACGAGCTTATCACGGTTGCCGGCAATCTGGTCCCAGTCGTCGTCGGTGAGCTTGCCCCACTGCACGCGGGCATCGCCCTTGAGCTGGCTCCACTTACCCTTGATCACGTCCCATGCTCCAGCCATCGTTGGCTCCTTTCAGCATATAGGCACCTTGATCGGCGCCACTGGCCTAAAAAGCAAGAGTGGTGCCAGGATTCACCTGACGAGGTAATCGTCCGCCTGATCGAGCTCGGGCGGCGCGGCCCTACCCTCGTCTCATTCCTCAAGCCCGTGGCCACGTGCGGCATCATACCAGCGGCAGCCCTTTGTGAAGACCCCTTCACCCCAGGTTGTTTTTCCTTTACTCAGTTTAAGTCCTATCAAAGCTACAATAGTCCCAGTGTACTTCATAGTAGGAGGGTGGAATGAAAGCACTGCGCCTCTTTCCCAGGATGGTGATCGTTGTTGGGATCGCATTTGCGCTTGCGGGTTTGGTAGCTGCGGGTACCGGAATCTATATCCGGACTTTCGTTGGGCGACAGTTAGCCGCACAACAAATCACAACACCCGAGGACGCGTCGATTCCCAATGCACCGGTTAACGGGATCGCCACCGCGCTCAGCATGGCTGACATCATTCAGCACCATGCATCCGACGGCGCAAATGGCTTAACCTATGCCCAGATGGGCCGGTTTGCTGTTGAGAGCGGTGATCCGGCCGGCACGAACAGCTCGGACGAGGCGTTGAAAGACGCCAAGGGCAAGCCGGTCGCCAACCAAGCCCGGAACACCCAGCTTACCGCTGCCAGCCTGGTTACATCGCTGAGCTTGTCCGCGATGGCTATCGGCGCCGCGTACGGCGCCATCGCGCTCGGTGTCGGCTTTACCTTGCTCGGTATCGTGATCGCTGGTCTCGGCTATGCACTCCTGGGGCTTATCACCCCTGATGTAGCCCAGCGGTTTGGATTGCATCCAGTAACCGAGTAACCGAGCCGCTTTGGGAGGCGGTGTCCGCGTCTCGGGCACCGCCTCTTCTTTTCCCCTGGCAATCGCATCGCGCCCTGCGCTTCCAAGAAGCGCAGGGTATGACGTTTCGGTGGGCGTTGATCTGCGCGCTTACAGCAACAAGCTCGCTTATTCCGCCAGCATCGCCGCGTCATCCAGATCCTCTGCGATCGCCGTAAACTGGGCCAGCGCCGCCTGGAGATCCTGCACGATCTCCCCTGCCAGCACGTTGGGCTCGGGCAGGCTCGCGCTGTCCTCCAGGCTCTCGTCGCGCAGCCAGAAGATGTCCAGGCTCACTTTGTCGCGCGCGAGCAATTCCGCGTACGGGTAGGCCCGCCAGCAGCCCGTGGGCTGTTCAGGCGACCAGGTTGCCGTTCGCTCGTGGCGGTTCTGGGGGTTGTAGCAGGCCACAAACTCGTCGAGGTCGGCTCGCACAAGCGGATTCTGCTTGAGGGTAAACTCCTTGTTCGTCCGCAGATCGTAGATCCAGAGCCGCTTCGTCCACGGGGTTGGGCTGGCTGGCTTCTTATCAAAGAAGAGCACATTAGCCTTTACGCCCTGCGCGTAAAAGATGCCGGTGGGCAGCCGCAGCAACGTATGCACGTCGCATTCGTGCAGCAGCCGCCGCCTGATCGCCTCGCCGGCGCCACCCTCGAACAGCACGTTGTCGGGGACGACGACGGCGGCGCGCCCGTTGATCGTGAGCAGCGTCTTGATGTGCTGGATAAAATTGAGCTGCTTGTTGCTCGTCGAGGCCCAGAAGTCGTCGCGCACGATCACCGACGCCTCGTGCCGGGCCTCGCCTGCCTCGTTGATGAAGGTCACGCTACTTTTCTTGCCAAAGGGCGGGTTGGTGAGCACCACGTCGAAGCGCTCGCTGGGATTGGCGGCTAGGCTGTCGGCGACGTGGATGGGTGAGCTGCCGCCGTTTGCGCCGATCCCGTGGAGGTACAGGTTCATCACGCAGAGCCGCGCGGTGTTGTCGACGATCTCCCAGCCGGCGAGGGCCTGGTGGCGCAGATGCGCCTCTTGGTCGCGGTCGAGGGGCTGGTGGCGCTGGCGGATGTGGTCGAAGGCGGCGAGCAGAAAGCCGCCGGTGCCGCACGCGGGGTCGGCCAGGGTTTCGCCAGGCTGCGGGCGCATCGTCTCAACGATCGCCTTGATCAGCGGGCGCGGCGTGAAGTATTGGCCGGCGCCGCTCTTAGTGTCCTGGGCGTTCTTCTCCAGCAGGCCCTCGTAGATCTCGCCTTTAATATCGATGTCCAGGCCGATCCAGGTCTCACCGTTGATCAGGTCAATCAGGCGGCGCAATTTGGCGGGGTCGCGGATCTTGTTCTCGGCCTTGCG
>JAYUYB010000923.1:0-13650 GCA_043752655.1 Chloroflexota bacterium | reverse complement strand
TCCACCGTCTACCGTCTACCGCTGCCCCACGGCCGCGAGCACGGCCTGGATGGCGAGCACAATCATATCGGGGCGCTGCCGGGGGAGGTCGTGGCCACTGTCGGGCACAACGATCACGGTGCTGTCCGAGGAGAGCGCCGCCATCGCCTTGGGGAGCTCCTGCTGGAGCAGGCCCACAAGCTGCGCCTCGACCTCAGGGGGCAGGCCGGGGGCAAGCACATCGGGGGTGCCGGCCACGAGCACCACCAGGGGCCGGGCGCCAAGCGGGGCAGCGGCGCGCACCTGCGCGGCCACGGCGGGGATGTCGAGGCCCTCGGCGTTACGCGCCGGGTCGGCCACCTCGCTCGTGAGGAAGCGGCGGAAGCCCTGGAGGCGCTGGCTATCGCCGGACGTCTCGGGCGGCAGGGCGGCCAGGGCGCGCTCCCACCAGTCCTCGTGGACGGCCTCGGCCAGGATGAGGCCGATCACAGCGTCGGGGTTGTCTGCGGCGAAGCGGCGCGCAAAGAGGCCGCCAAACGAGTGGCCCACCAGGATGTAGGGGCCAGGCACGCCAGCGGTGGCCAAGAGCGCGCGCAGGTCGGCCGAGGCGCTGGCTGCGTCACGCGGGGGCGGGCCGGGGTTGCTCACGCCGAGGCCAGCGCGGTCGTAGCTACAGACGCGGGCGTAGCGGGCGGCGGCGGGCTGCACCTGCTCCCACGCCGTGTGGTCGGCGGCGAGTCCGGCCTCTAAGATCACGGTGGGGGCACCAGGGATCGGCGCGCTGCACTGGAGGAAGAGCGCGCGCCCGCCGATGTCGATCCGGGCGCCTGCCTCCAGATCTGCGGCGGGGGGCGGGGTCGCAGTTGCGGCAGGCGTAGGCGGCACAGTCGGGGCGGGGGTTGAGGTGGGCACCGCCAGGGTCACGGTGGGCGCGGCGGCCTGGGGAGCGGCGCACGCAACAAGCAAAGCGACGAGGAGCAGGCCGAGGAGAGGGCGTGCCATAGGAAGATAATCCGCAGATTACGCAGATTACGCAGATGCTGCACGCTCAATCTGCATAATCTGCGTAATCTGCGGACAAAGAGAACGGAACGGACCTACTGCGGGGTCGTCACCAGCTCGGTGCCGGCCACCCAGCCCTCGCGGCCATCGCTGGTGCGGATGTGCCACCAGGGGTAGCCGTCGTCCTGCACAGGTCCTTCAAGCAGCGTCATGCTGGTGCCGGGAGCCAGGCCGTCGAAGGCGTTCGAGTCGAGGCCAGGCTTGTCGCGCAGGCGCAAGTTCTTGCCGCCTGCGTTCTGCACGTAGGCCGTCACGCCAGCAGCCAGGCCACCAGCGGCGCGGGCCTCGGGGGCGCTGCCAAGCACGGTACCAGCAGGAGCAGCGGGCGTTGCGGAGCCGAGCTTGCCCGCGCCGGGGATGGCGGTGGGGGTGCTAGAGTGGGCGGCGGCGGCGGCGGCAGTGGCGACTTTGGCGGCCTCGGCCTTGGCCTTGGCGGCCTCGATCTTCAGCTTGGCCAGCTCGGCACGCGCGTCGGCAAGCGCCTTCTCGGCGTGATCGCCGGAGGCGGCGTCCTTCTTCGCGGCATCCAGCTTATCTTCCAGGTCGCCGATCTCCTTGCCCTTCTGGGCAAGCTGGTCGCTCATGCTGCGCATGGCCTGGGCCGTCTTCTCGGCCTGGGCCTTCTCGGCCTTCTCTTCCTCTTCCTTCTTCTTGTTACCAAAGCCGAACATGGCACGCTCCTTCTGTAACTGCTTGCGCCACTCTCTTGGGGGCACCTTCAGTATAGACGCTTTTTCAGCCGCGATGTCACTGTGTCAGGGCAGCTCAAGTATTGCACGAGCCGTGCCAGCCCACTGCGAGCTGGCCGTGAGGTAGACGGTGGGGTCCGGCACCGTCCACTGTCCATCGTCTACCGTCTGCTAGCGATTCCGCGACGCAAGAAAGTCAATCACATCGATCTTGGTGACGATCCCCGCCACCTTGCCGGCGTCCACCACCACGGCGGCGGCGCTGCGCCCAAACAGGCTGGTCAGCTCCTCCACGGGGGTGTCGGAGGCGACGGTGGCGACCTCGTGGTTGTGCAGGCCCTCGATACCGTGCTCCATCGCGCCGCCATTAAGCAGATAGTCCAGCAGGTCGCTCTCGCTGATGATGCCGTGCAGGCCGCCCGCGCGGTCGAGCACGGGGAGCTGCGAGATGCCGTGGGTCTTCATCAGGCGAATGGCGGCGGCAACGGTGGTCTGGTCGTCGGCGGCGATCACCTCACGCGGGTGCTCGGCCACCAGATCGCCCACTGTCGAGCTCTCCAAAAAGCCGTTCTCGCGCATCCAGTTGTCGTCGAAGAGCTTAGAGAGGTAGCGGCTGCCGCTGTCGGGCAGCAGCACCACCACAATATCGTCCTCGGAAAGCTGCTCGGCGGCAGGCGAGCGCAGCCACTTCAGGGCGCCAGCCACGGCCATGCCGCACGAGCCGCCGCAGAAGATGCCCTCCTCGCGCACCAGGCGGCGCGTGGTGAGGAAGCTCTCGCGGTCGCTCACCTGAGCGACATCGTCTACCACGCCGAAGTCCATCGTGGAGGGCAGAAAATCCTCGCCCACGCCCTCCACCTTGTAGCCGTGGGCGGGGCCGAGCACGCCGGTGCGGAAGTACTCGGTGTAGAGTGAGCCCACCGGGTCGATGCCCACCACCTTCACCTCCGGGTTGCGCTCCTTGAGATACTTGCCGGTGCCGGAGATCGTGCCGCCGGTGCCCATACCGGCCACGAAGACACTGACCTTACCGGCCGTCTGCTGCCAGATCTCGGGGCCAGTGGAGCGATAGTGGGCGTCGGGGTTGGCGGGGTTCCAGTACTGGCCGGCGAGAAAAGCGTGGGGCGTCTCCTCGGCCAGGCGCTTGCTCACCGAGTAGTAGGAGCGCGGGTCGTCGGGCTCGACGGCGGTAGGCGTGATCACCACGCGGGCGCCGAAGGCGCGCAGGGCGCGGATCTTCTCCTCACTCATCTTGTCCGGCATCACGAAGATGCACTTGTAGCCCTTGATGGCGGCGGCGATGGCGAGGCCCATGCCCGTGTTGCCGCTTGTAGGCTCCACAATCGTGCCGCCGGGCTTGAGCAGGCCACGGCGCTCGGCGTCCTCGATCATCGCAATGCCGATGCGATCCTTCACGCTGCCGCCGGGGTTGAGGAACTCTAGCTTCACTACAACCTGGGGGCGGATGCCGCGCGCCAGCTTGTTGAGACGCACCAGGGGCGTGTTGCCGATCGTGGCGAGGACATTGTCGTGAATCTGGGGCGAGGTGGCGGTGCTGTCAGCGGCTGCGGTCACTATCACTAGAACCCTCCTTGAACGATCGCTCTGCGCCGGTGCGTGCGGCGCTCCGTTGCGCGCTGGCGTGCCGGGTTTGCTGCGGCGCCATGGTAGCACAGGGGCGGGAGAGCGGCAAACAGCACTTGTGCCAGAGCGGTCGAATGAGGTATAATAAAGTCGGAAAAAGAAAATAATCGGTTCTAGGCATAGGTATTAAGCTTGACTGCTGTTGAGACGCTTCAGTTAATCGCCCAGGAGACAAAGGGCTGCACGCTGTGTGGGCTCCATGCTGGGCGCACCAAAGCCGTCCCAGGCGAGGGCCCGCCCGACGCGAAGATCATGCTGATTGGCGAGGGCCCCGGCTACCACGAGGATCGGCAGGGCCGCCCCTTTGTCGGGCCATCGGGCCAGTTTCTCGACGAGCTGCTTGCCATGGCCGGGCTCCAGCGCAGCGAAGTCTTCATCGGCAACGTGGTGAAGTGTCGCCCGCCCCAGAACCGCGACCCGCAGCCCGACGAGGTTGCGACCTGCACCGAGCACTACCTGTTCCGCCAAATCGAGGCGATCAACCCCACCGTGATCGTCACGCTGGGTCGCTTCTCGATGACGCTGTTCATGCCGCGCGAGAAGATCTCCCGCATCCACGGCCAGCCGCGCACAGTGGATGGCCGCCTGATCGTACCCATGTTTCACCCGGCGGCGGCCCTGCACCAGCCGCAGAACCGCCCCTTGATCGAAGCCGACTTCCAGCGCCTGCCCGAGATCCTCGCCAACGCCGAGCACGATGCCGCCAGCAAGGCAGCCGCGCCCGCGCCGCAGCAGGATGATGGGCCGCCGCTAGAGCAGCTGAGCCTTTTTTAGACTGCTGATTGGACGAGCTGCCCGGCAATCTGCAATCTGCAATCTGCAACCTAAAATGACTACATACCGTCTCTCGCCCGCCGGTCGGCGATCAACACTCGTGCTTTTGGTAGCGGCGCTTCTGATCTGGACCTTTGCGATCTGGAGCTTCGCCAGCACCTTGCGAATCAGCTATAGCCCGCTACAACTCTGGCCCAGCCTCCAGCAGAGCCTGGCAGATGGCCTTGGCGTGGGCCAGGTGGTGCCCGCACTGCTCATGCTTGTGCTCATTATTGCTACACCGCTCTTGATCTGGGCGCTTTGCGCAGAGTGGTCCGCCGCCTATACCCCCACAGCCCAGGGGCTGCGCTACGAGTCGCTGGGCGTTCACGTCATCTATCCCTGGGAGAGTATTGGTGGCCTGCGCAGCACCGCCGACGCCGACGAGCCGCTCGACGAGCTGCTGCTCGATGGCGACCAGGGCGCGCAGATCGCAAACCCGCTTGTGCGCTTTCTGCACCTCCAGGCCTTCGGCGCCAACCGGCTGCCGATCTACCCTGGTGTCGCGCAGCGCGACGAGCTGCTCGCCGAGATCAAACGACATAGCGCCGTGCCCGCGCCCATCGTGGCGGCGGCTCCCAGCTCGGCGTAACATCACAGGCCAATACGAGGCGCCAACAGCGTGCGCCTCTGGATCGCGTCGGAATAAAAGCGTTCACACGTGTGTTCGCTGGTTAGCATGGCCGGTCGCACTGGCCTCTCTCGCAGAGGCGGTGCGGCCATCATGAGCGTGCCTGCGGGCCGCTCACAATGTAGGAAAGGAGACGAAGCTCGCTCCCGTGCGTGTAGCCGGCATCAGCGACTTCATTAGCGACTATGGCAAAAAATAGAGTCCGCGTTCTGCCGCTTGGCGGCGCCGGCGAGGTGGGACGGAACATGTGGGTGCTCGAGTATGGCGAGGAGATTCTGCTGCTCGACTGTGGCGTGATGTTCCCCGACTCCGATATGCTCGGCGTCGATCTCGTGCTGCCCGATATCACCTATCTGCGCGATAAGGTCGAAAAAATCAAGGGCCTGCTGCTCACCCACGGCCACGAGGATCATATTGGCGGCGTGCCGCATTTGATCGCAGAGCTCGGCTTCCCGCCGATCTTTGGCACCAAGCTCACCCACGGCCTGCTCAGCAACAAGCTCAAAGAGCATCGCCTGCTGGATAAAACCACCCAGGTGACGATCAACGACACCGACCCGTTCCAGGTCGGCTCGTTTACCGTTGAGCCGTTCCACATCGCGCATTCCATCCCCGACGCCGTGGGCTTTGCGATCAACACCCCCGCCGGGATTGTGGTCTATCTTACCGACTGGAAGCTCGACCATACCCCGGTGGACGGCAAGCCCACCGACATGCAGAAGATCGCGGAGCTGGGCCAGCGCAAGCCGCTGCTGCTGATCACCGACTGCGTGCGGGTGGAGTCGAAGGGCTACACGCCTAGCGAGACGAGCGTGGGCGAGGCGTTCGATAACATCTTCGCCGTGGCCCCCGGCCGGATCATCATGGCGACCTTCGCCTCCAACATCAGCCGCGTGCAGCAGGCGATCGACTCAGCCGAGGCGTATGGGCGCAAGGTGCTGCTTGCCGGGCGCAGCATGGAGAACAACTCGCGCATCGCCCTGGAGATGGGCTTTCTGCGGGCCGATGAGGGCACGCTGATCCGGCCCAACGAGCTGTCGAACTACCCCGACGATCAGATCACCGTGGTCTGCACCGGCAGCCAGGGTGAGCCGATGGCGGCCCTGAACCGCATGGCCAACCGCGACTATCAGCACGTGAAGATCAAGCCCGGCGACACGGTGGTGGTCTCGGCAACGCCCATCCCCGGCAACGAGGTGAGCGTGAGCCGGGTGATCAACAACCTGTTCCGGCTGGGCGCCGAGGTTGTCTACGGCGGCATGGCGAATGTGCATGTCTCCGGCCACGCGGCCCAGGAGGAGCTGAAGCTGGTGCTGGCGCTGATGAAGCCCGAGTATGTGGTCCCGTTCCACGGCGACTACCGCCACATGGCGCTGTACCGCAAGCTGGCCACGGGCATGGGCGCAGGCTACACCAACGAGACGGTGCTGCTCGCCGAGGACGGCGCGATCATGGAGTTCAGCCGCGGCTTCGGCAAGATTACGGGCAAGGCGCCGGTTGGCTACATCTATCTGGACGGTACGACCGTTGGTGATGTGGGCAATGTCGTGGTGCGCGACCGACAGATGCTCGCCAAGGACGGCATGCTGATCGTGGTGGTGGGCATCGACTCGGCTACAGGCGAACTGGTGGCCGGGCCAGATGTTGTCTCGCGTGGCTTTGTCTACATGCGCCAGAGCCAGGATCTGGTGGAGGCGACGAAGGACACGGTGCGCTCGGCGCTCACCAACCGCAATGGCGGCGCGCCAGTGGGCGGCGTGGACGCAGGCTTCGTGAACCGCAAGATCAAAGATGTGGTGGGCGAGTTCCTCTACCGCGAGACGAAGCGCCGCCCGATGGTGCTGCCGGTGGTGATGGAGGTGTAGCGCGGGGAGCGCTGGAGCGCGAAGGGCGCGAACCGGACGTCTGGAGCGCGAAGGGCGCGAAACCGGCGAAGGGCGCGAACCGGACGTCTGGAGCGTGAAGGGGAGGAACACACATACGCGCCACAGAAAGCCCTCAGCTTCTGTGGCGCGTATGTGTATTTTGGAGGCCGCTGATCTTCGCGTCTTTCGCTGCTTTCGCGTCTTTCGTGATCCAGACGTTCGCCCTTCGGCGTCCAGACGCCCTAGACATTGCGCTATAGCTCGTCTAGAAACCCGTGGAGCGCGTCGGTGGTGGCCTCGAAGCTCTGGCGCAGCGTGGCGTAGGTCTCGACGCTGGGCAGGAGGCCGTTGCTGCACGCCTCCTCGATGGCGGCGCAATTGGCGGCCAGGCGGCTCGCGCCGATGCTCAGGCAGCTGCCACGCAGGCGGTGGGCTAGCCGCGTTGCCGCGCCGTGGTCGCCGCGCTTCAGCGCCAAGCCCAGGGCCGTGAGCACGGGGGGCGTCTCCACCGCGTAGGTGGACGCGATGTTGCGCAGCAGCGCGGGGCCGTCGGGGCCTACCATATGCAGAAACTCGCGCAGCACGCTGGTGTCCATACATGTCTCAGCGGGTGCAAAGTGCTGGCGCTCGATCATTGCTTGCTCCTTTTCGTCTCCTTTAACTTCTTTTTTACCACGCGTGTCGCAGGGGCGGCTACGGTACTATGGTCCTATCAGGCTATAGGAGTTGTGCGCTGCGCCAGGAGCAGTGGTAAACCCGTTTATAATGGCGAACCGTTGTCTAGCCCTGGAGCCGTTATGGCTTGGCCGCTCTACTTTGCTCAGAACCTGCAGCTGGGCAGCCTTGAGTCGGGCGTTGGTCTCTGCCTACTCTGGACGCCCCAGGAGCGCGTGCTGCCCGCCTTGGAGCCCGCCAGCTACGCCCTGGCCGGCAATCTCTACTCGCGTGATGGTGTAAGCTTCCTGGTGCGCAATCTGCTCGCCCACCCCACGATCACCGACCTGCTGCTCTGCGGCAAGGATCTCACTGGCAGCGGTGCAGCACTCGTGGCGCTGCTGCGCGATGGCGTGGATGCCGAAGGGCGGATTGTTGGCGATGGCACGCGCCTGCACGCCGAGATCCCACGTGCGGCGCTGGAGCTGCTGCGCCGCAGCGTGACGCTCCACGACCACCGCGATATCGCGCGCCCCGAGCCGATCGCCGCGCTGCTGCGCGAGTTGCAACGGCCAGCGCTGCCGTGGGCCGAGGCGCCGCTGATCTTTCCCTACAGCGAGCCAGCCGCGCAGGCGCTGCCCGCCGCCGAGACGGGCCTGCTGCTGCGGGCGCCCACCGTGCGGGCCGGCTACCTGCGCCTGCTCTGGCATGTGCTCACCTTTGGGCAGCGCAGCGCGACCCAGCATAGCTCGGAGCAGCGCGAGCTGCTGGATCTGCTGACCGTGGTGAGCGACGAGCCCGCCGAGCTGGCACGCGGCTCCTACGCCGACTGGATGCCGTTTACCCGTGCGAGCCTGGGCGAGCGCCAGCCCGACAGCAGCTACAGCGGCTACCTTGGCCAGCTGCTTGGCGCGCAGCTAGACGCCGGGGTGAGCTACACGTATGGCTCGCGGCTGCGGGCCTTTGCGGGCGAGATCGACCAGGTGCAGGCGATCATCGACGACCTGCGGGCCGTCGGCGAGAGCCGCCGCGCCGTGGCCGCTCTCTGGAGCCCGGCCCAGGATATTGGCAGCGCAAACCCGCCCTGCCTGAACCTGGTGCAGGCACGGCTGCGCGAGGGGCGGCTCCAGCTTACGGCCTACTTCCGCTCGCAAGATATCTACCGGGCCTGGGCCGCCAACGCCTACGGGCTGCGGGCGCTGCAAGGCCAGATAGCCGAGGCCTTGAGCGCCACGGCGGGCGACCTCGCCATCCTCTCGCACTCGGCCCACATCTACGCCCACGACTGGGAGCGGGCCGGCGAGCTGCTTGCCCAGCACTACAAGGCGGCGGACCCGCGGCTGGTGCGCGACGCGCGAGGCTCGTTTGTGATTGTGCTGGAGCCGCCGGAGATCGTGGTGCGGCACTACACGCCGGGCGGCGAGCACCTCCAGAGCTTTCGCGGCAGCAGCGCCCGGCAGCTTGGCGTAACGCTTTCGCCGTACGTGGGCGAGCTGAGCCATGCCGTATATCTGGGGCAGGAGCTCCAGAAGGCCGAGCTGGCGATTGCGCTCGGCAGGCCGGAGGCGTTCCACCAGGATCTGCCATTTGACATACACGCTATTAGGTAGTACACTTGTTCGTATACGAGCGTAGGGAGCGCGCAATGCCAATCAAGGCCGACCGCTGGATCAGGCAGATGGCCCTGGAGCACGGGATGATCGAGCCGTTCGTGGACGGGCAGGTGCGCGAGGGCGTGATCTCATACGGGCTTACGTCGTACGGGTACGACATGCGTGTTGCCGATGAATTTAAGGTGTTCACAAACGTCTGGAACGTTGTCGTTGATCCAAAAAACTTCGACCCACGTTCGTTTGTGGATATCACAGCTGATTACTGTGATGTGCCGCCTAATTCATTTGCCCTTGCACGCTCGATCGAGCGATTTCGCGTCCCTCGAAAAGTATCTTGTCTTGTTATTGGAAAATCAACGTATGCACGCGTAGGTGTGATAGTGAATATAACCCCGTTGGAACCGGAATGGGAGGGTTATGTAACCATTGAAATCAGCAACACCACGCCGCTCCCCGCGCGGATCTACGCAAACGAGGGCATCGGCCAGGTGCTCTTTCTGGAGAGCGACGAGGAGTGCGAGACGAGCTACGCCGACAAGCAGGGGAAATACCAGGGGCAGCGGGGAATAGTGCTGCCGCGCATCGACCGGGAGCAGTGAGGGGGTGGAGCGAGGGGTCTTACTGCATCACAACGCCAAGATTCCTCGCTGCGCTCAGAATGACAAGTGCACTCGGTAACGACAGGCGCGCAGCAATGCCGCTCGGCTCTCGGCTCTCGGCTCTCGCACATCAGGGGCGCAGGAGGCCCAAGGCCTGGCGCACCACCTCGCGCACCTGGGCGTAGGCAAGGCTGTGCAGCACCTCGTCGGGCAGAGCCCACTCGGCGGCGGTGATACCCTCATCGGCGGCGGGGGTTGGTGTGGTGTAGGGCGCCTGGGCGAGGAAGTAGGCGACCTGCTTGTCGCGCCAGACGCCCTTTTTAAAGATAGGGTAGCGCACCCTGGCGAGCAGGCGCTCAAGCGTGCAGACGACGCCGGTCTCCTCGGCGATCTCGCGCACTGCGGCCTGCTCATCGCTCTCGCCGGGCTCCAGGTGGCCCTTGGGGAGCGTGCGAGCGCCGTAGCGGTCGCTGATCAGCAGAATGCGCAGGCTGCCTTGTGGGTCAAAGCTATAGACGACGCCGCCCGCCGCGCGGATGAGCTCGCTCATTGGAGGCCAAACATGCGGCTGATGCCGGTCTCGATGCTGGTGTACCAGCTGCCGAGGCCGCTGCCGGAGGCCATCTGAGTGAGCGTCGTCAGCTGGCCGGTGGCGAGCATCACGCCGATAGCGATCATCAGCAGGCCGCCGATCACGCTGGTGGTATGGAACCAAAAGCTGCGCCCGAAGAGCGTCAGCTCGAAGCCGGCGCCGCTGATCACACGCCAGAAGCTGGAGCCGCGCCCGAGGCGGTTGAAGAAAGTGGCGATGATGATCAGGGGGAGGCCGAGGCCTACGGCGTAGATGAAGGCGAGCACGGCGCCCTGGAGCACGGCGACATTGCCCGTGGCCACCAGCATCGTCATAAAGGTGCCGAAGAGCGGGCCAGCGCAGGCCGTCCAGCCGAGGGCGAAGGTGGCGCCGTAGAGATAGGAGCCGGCGAGGCTTGTGCTGGGGCGCTCCTGGATCTGCATGCCGGCGAAGCCCTTGCCGAAGATACCGAGCACGCCGAAGACGATGATCACCAGGCCGCCGATAATCTGTAGATACTCCTTACCGGCGAAGAGCAGGCCGCTAAGGGCGCTGATGGCACCGCCGAGCAGCGTGAGCGTGGTGGCGAGGCCAAGGAAGAAGGCCAGACTCATAAAGAAGATGTCGCGGCGCTGAGCCTGGAAGGTGACGGCGAAGTAGGCCGGCAGGATGGGCAGCGTGCAAGGCGAGAGGAAGCTGAGCAGACCAGTGAGGAAGACCGGCAGGGCGAGGCCGAGCGCGTCGTTGCCGCCGGTGAGATAGCTCAGCTCGCCGCCGTTGTTCAGGGCGAGCACCACGAGCAGCGCCGCGAGCACGGCGATAACGGCGACGGCGACGACGCCGCGCCGGGAGAGGGCAGGCTTCTGGGTGGCCTCAGCGGGCTGGGTAGACATGATGGGTATCTCTCCGGGAGTGGCTAGAGCTGATGGGGAGTACGCATGCCGGGTATGGCATCCACAGATGACACAGAAGATGACACAGAAGATGACACAGATTTCCGATGTATTGCTGGCCCTGCAAGCTGCAAGCTTGCCCTAGAGGCGGCGGCCATTGGCGCGGGCGGCCCGGAAGTCGGCGTCGCTCAGGGGCTGCTCGCCGGCAAAGTGCAGCGTGTCGCTAGGGATATCGTAGCGGTAGCGGCGGCGCCACCAGCTGCTCGCCTCGCCCTGGCAGACCAGGGTGACGCGCCAGACGGGGCCGTTGCTGTCGTACTGCTGCTCGGTGATCCAGACCAGGCTGCCCGGCGCAAAGACTGCGCGTAGGCGGAGATCGCAAGGAGCAAGGCTTGCGCGCTGGGCATCGGCTTCGGGCGGCGGAGTGAGCATCGCGGCGCTCCTGGCTGGGGCCGGCGTGATCGCTGTGGGCCACGCTGCGGTCACAGGCATTATAGCATTGTCGCGCCCTGCGGGTCGACGCAGGCACCAGTGCAGCATTTATCCACAGATGACACAGATTATGTTCGTAGCAGGACGCAGGTAAAAAATAGGCTGGAAATCTGTGTCATCTGTGGACGACAGGTCTGGCGCCCACCGACGCGTCCCGCACACCGCTGCCTGTGCAAGAAGTGCTATAATGTTTTTTACACCTATCTGTGATGCGATACACAAAGATTGTGCAGCGTCGTGAGGGGGCAAGGCCCCCAGAAAGAGCGCGGGACGTGAAAGAATTCTTCCGGCGTACCAGAAAAAGCTTCTCCTCGGCGCCAGCCCCGGAGCCAAGCCAGATCCCTGATGATCTCTGGGTGAAGTGTAGCTCGTGCCGCGAGCTGATCTACAAAAAAGAGCTGAACGACAACCTGAAGGTCTGCCCCAAGTGCTCGCACCACATGCGCATGAGCGCACGCGAGTGGCTAGGCCTGCTGGATGTAGGCTCGTTCCGCGAGAGCGACACAAACCTGCTGCCAACCGACCCGCTCGGCTTTGTGACGCCCGACGAGAGCTACGCCGACAAGCTAAAAAAGTCGCAGCAGCGCACCGGTATGGCCGACGCCGTGATCGCAGGGGTGGGCAGCCTGAGCGAGCTATGGATGGCGGTGGCGGTGGGCGACTTCGCCTTTATGGGCGCCTCGATGGGCAGCGTTTATGGCGAGAAGATGGCGCGCTCGGCCGAGCGCGCCGCCGAGCTTGGCCTGCCGCTGCTTACGATTAACACCTCGGGCGGCGCCCGCCAGCAGGAGGGTGTGATCGCCCTGATGCAGATGGCCAAGGTGACGATGGCGCTCACCCGGCTCGCCGACGCAGGGCAGCCCCATATCGCCCTGCTGGTGGACCCGTGCTACGGCGGCGTGACGGCCTCGTACCCCTCGGTGGCCGACATTATTATTGCCGAGCCGGGCGCCAATATCGGCTTTGCCGGTAAGCGTCTGATCGAGCAAATTATGCGCCAGAAGCTGCCCGCCGGATTCCAGACGGCGGAGTTCATGCTGGAGCACGGCATGATCGACATGGTGGTGGCGCGGAGCGATCTGCGCGAGACGATCACGCGCCTGCTGCGGCTCTACGGGCGGCGCGCCCAGCCCGCCGAGCTCGCCGCCGAGCCCGTCGCCAGCTTCGTGAACGGGAGGGCCTAGCGATGGAGAGCGGCACCCCGCCCCCCGAGCCACAGGAACTGGCCCCCTGGGATCGCGTGCAGCTAGCGCGTCACCCGCAGCGGCCCCACGCGCTCGCCTATGTCGCCGCGCTCTGCGAGGACTTTGTGGAGCTGCACGGCGACCGGCGCTACGGCGACGACGCGGCAATCATCGGCGGCATGGCCTCGTTTGGGGGGCGCACCGTGATGCTGATCGGGCACCAGAAAGGCAGCGACACGCGCGAGAATATGCGGCGCAACTTCGGCATGGCGCACCCAGAGGGCTACCGCAAGGCCCAGCGCCTGATGCACCAGGCCGAGAAGTTCGGCTTGCCGCTGATCTGCCTTGTGGACACGCCCGCCGCTGACCCAAACAAAGAGTCTGAGGAGCGCGGCCAGGCCAACGCCATCGCCGAAAGCATTCTCGCCATGACGGCCTTGCGTACCCAAATTGTCGCCGCCGTGATCGGGGAGGGCGGCAGCGGCGGCGCGCTTGCCATCAGCGTGGCCGACCGGCTGCTGATGCAGGAGAACGCCTACTTCTCGGTGGCCTCGCCCGAGGCCGCCGCCTCGATTCTCTGGCGCGACGCCGCCCGCGCACCCGACGCCGCCCGCGCCCTGAAGCTTACGGCCCATGATCTGCACGCGCTAGAGATCATCGACGAGATCATCACCGAGCCGCCGGGCGGCGCCCATAAAGACGCCCAGGCTGCCATCACCACCTTGGGCGAGCGCCTCCAGGCCCACCTCGACGAGCTCTGCGCCCTCGACCTGAACACGCTGCTCAGGCGGCGCTACGCGAAGTACCGCTCCATCGGCCGCTTCCAGGAGGCGGGCGGCGATAGCCGATAGCCGGTGGACGGTGGACGGTGGACGATGGACGGTGGACGGTCAAGGCTGTACTCCAGCGTGAAGGACGTCGAGGTCGGGGCGCAGCACGACACTCTCCTGCTCGTTGGGGT
>JAYUYB010000922.1:0-2376 GCA_043752655.1 Chloroflexota bacterium | reverse complement strand
TCCGTAGCAGTGAAGCTGCTTTGGGTGCGGCGTATTGTTTCGGCCCAGGCGGGGCAGCGGGCGACTGAAGTCGCGCCACCGGGGCGCTGCGCGGCGCGGCGTTCAGCCGCCGGCCATCGGGCAGCCCGAAACGTTACGCCGCACCCAGCTGCTTTGGGCCGGTTGACACCCGCGCGCGGCCCGTGCTATACTCGCGCCAAGTTAAGAGCAACGACAGGGAATGGGAATAGTACACGCCTCACGGCGATGCAGCGAGCCGACGATTGGTGCGAGGTCGGTGCGCACGGCGGCGTGGAATGGACCCAGGAGTCGCGGAGCGAACGGGCGTGAGCCCAAGTAGGAGCCGCCGGAGTCGCCACCGTTATCAGGGCGAGGGGTATAGAGCGCGTGCAACGCGACAGTACCCCCAAAGTGCGCGGCGCGCGTGAGCGCCCGCGAACGAGAGTGGCACCGCGATCTATTCGCCTCTCGATCCGTTACGGATCGGGGGGTTTTTTGTTGTGGCGCAGTGTAGCGTAAAAGGAGTCCCAGCATGGAGACCGTGAAGTATCTGCTTACTGAGGATCGTATGCCCACGGCCTGGTACAACGTCGTGGCGGATCTGCCTGTGCCGCCGCCGCCGCCGCTGCATCCCGGCACCCATCAGCCGATCGGCCCCGCCGACCTCGCACCGCTCTTCCCCATGGCGCTGATCCTCCAGGAGGTGAGCACCGAGCGCGCGCTGGAGATCCCCGAGGAGGTGCAGTCGATCTATCGCCAGTGGCGGCCCACCCCGCTCTACCGCGCCCGGCGCCTGGAGCGGGCGCTCGATACGCCCGCCAAGATCTACTACAAGTACGAGGGCGTAAGCCCAGCCGGCAGCCATAAGCCCAACACCGCCGTGGCCCAGGCCTACTACAACAAGCAGGAGGGTGTCAAGCGCCTCGTCACCGAGACGGGCGCCGGCCAGTGGGGCTCGTCGCTGGCCTTCGCAGGCGCGCTCTTCGGCCTGGAGGTCGAGGTCTACATGGTGAAGGTGAGCTACAACCAGAAGCCTTACCGCCGCGCGCTGATGGAGGCCTACGGCGCCCGCGTGGTGGCCAGCCCCAGCCAGGAGACGGCGACGGGCCGTGCGATCCTCGCCGAGCACCCCGACAGCACCGGTAGCCTCGGGATCGCGATCAGCGAGGCGGTGGAGATGGTGGTGCAGCGCGAGGATACTAAGTACGCCCTGGGCAGCGTGCTCAACCATGTGCTGCTCCACCAGACCGTGGTGGGCCAGGAGGCTATGGCGCAGATGGAGATGGCCGGCGACTACCCCGACATCATTGTGGGCTGCACCGGCGGCGGCAGCAACTTCGCCGGGATCAGCTTCCCCTTCATCGGCGCGAAGCTGCGCGGCGAGCGCGACGTGCGCGTGGTGGCCGTGGAGCCCGCCGCGTGCCCTTCGCTCACTAAGGGCCAGTATGTCTACGACTTTGGCGACACTGGCCACCTAACGCCCCTGGTGAAGATGCACACGCTTGGCAGCAGCTTCGTGCCCTCCGGCATCCACGCGGGCGGCCTGCGCTACCACGGCATGGCGCCGATGGTTAGCCACCTGCACCAGCTCGGGCTGTTCGAGGCGATCGCCGTGCAGCAGCTGGAGACCTTCACCGCCGGCCTGCAGTTCGCCCGCGCCGAGGGCATCCTGCCCGCGCCGGAGGCCAATCACGCCGTGGCTGGCGCCATCCGCGAGGCCCTGCGCTGCAAGGAGGAGGGCACCAGCAAGACCATCCTGTTTAACCTCTGCGGCCACGGGCACTTCGACATGCAGGCGTACTCTGACTTCCAGGCCGGCAAGCTCAGGGACTTTGAGTACGCCGAGGGCGAGGTCGCGATGGCGCTGGCGGGGCTGCCGAGCTTGGGGTGAGACAAGGAGACAAGGAGACAAGGAGACAAGGAGATAAGGAGACAAGGAGACAAGGAGACAAGGAGACAAGGAGACAGCCCGTGCATGCCGTCAGGCGCTCCTTGTCTCCTTGTCTCCCCAGCGAGCGATTCTCCCGGTCTCCTTGTCTCCCGAGCGAGCGCAGCGAGCGGTCTCCTTGTCTCCCGAGCGAGCGCAGCGAGCGATCACCGCAGCGTCACCTGCACATTCACAACTGGTCCTTGGGCGTCAACGATGACGTAGCGGCTGGCGCCGAGCAGCTCGATGCTGGCTGGCACGGGCTGGCCGTTAAGCGTGACGGCGCGCACCTCTTTGGCCAGAGGGGGGAGCAGCAGGCGCAGGCGCAGGCTGTCGCCGCTGCCCGTGGCCTCCAGGCTAAGGCGGGCCTCGCCGCCGAGCTTGGTGGCGGGGGTGTAGGCCCAGCTGTAGGCGGCGTAGCCCCCAGAGGCGGCGTAGCGCGCCGAGGC
>JAYUYB010000921.1:0-6066 GCA_043752655.1 Chloroflexota bacterium | reverse complement strand
GGCGAAGTTACGTCCAGCAGTCGTCCTGGCTGATATTGGTCGGGACGATTGGATCTTGTGCCAGATCACAAGCACACCCTATGGTGATCCACGGGCTGTTCCCTTGGCGGATGATGACTTTGCGACTGGCTTGCTCCGTGTCGCCAGCTATGCCCGCCCCGGCAAATTATTCACTGCCCATCGGCGCCTAATGGTCAGCCAGGTTGGACAGCTGAAGCCCCAGCCATTTCAGCATCTTGTTGATGCTGTGATTCACATTCTTTGTAGCAGTAACATACCGTAGGCATGTCTTTGGCAAAGCTTATAGCACGCCAGTCAGCTATCGGCTATCGGCTATGCGAGCTTCTCCCGCAAATACGCCCCCGTGTACGAGGCAGGTGTAGCTGCCACCTGCTCCGGCGTGCCCATGGCCACAAGCTGCCCGCCGCCGCTCCCGCCCTCCGGCCCAATGTCGATCACCCAATCCGCCGTCTTGATCACGTCCAGGTTGTGCTCGATCACCAGCACGGTGTTGCCCGCGTCCACCAGGCGCTGGAGTACGGCCAGCAGCTGCTCGATGTCGGCGAAGTGCAGGCCAGTGGTGGGCTCGTCCAGGATGTAGAGCGTGCGCCCGGTGGCCCGCCGCGCCAGCTCGCCCGCCAGCTTGATGCGCTGGGCCTCGCCCCCCGAGAGCGTGTTGGCCGGCTGGCCAAGCTGGATGTAGCCCAGCCCCACGTCGCTCAGCGTCTGGAGCTTCTCGAACACCGCTGGCACACGGGCGAAGAACTGCGCAGCCTCCTCGACCGTCATGGCGAGCACCTCGGCGATGTTTTTGCCTCGGTAGCGAATGTCCAGCGTCTCGCGGTTGTAACGGTCGCCGCCGCAGACCTCGCACGGCACAAAGAGATCCGGCAGGAACTGCATCTCCACCTGGATCAGCCCCTCGCCGTGGCAGGCCTCGCAGCGCCCGCCCTTCACGTTGAAGCTGAAGCGCGACGCGTCGTAGCCGCGCGCCTTGGCCTCGTTGGTGATCGCGAACAGGTTGCGGATGGGGTCGAAGAGCTTGGTGTAGGTGGCCGGGTTCGAGCGCGGCGTGCGCCCGATCGGGCTCTGGTCGATGGCGATGATCTTGTCGAGCTGATCCACGCCGTTCAGCGCGTCGTGGGCGCCAGCGCGGGCGCGCGCGCCGTGCAGCAGCTGCGCCAGGCGCGGGTAGAGTGTGTCCACTACCAGGCTGCTCTTGCCGCTGCCAGACACGCCCGTCACCACGACCAGGGTGCCAAGCGGGATCTGCACGTCGATGCCCTGGAGGTTATGCGCGCGGGCGCCCCGCAGCTCCAGCCGCTTGCCGTTGCCTGCGCGACGGCTCTTGGGCACGGGGATGCTGCGCCGCCCGCTCAGGAATTGCCCGGTGAGCGAGCGTGGCTCGGCCAGCAGCTGCTCCAACGTGCCGCTGACAAGCAGCTCGCCGCCCGCCGCGCCCGCGCCGGGGCCGATGTCCACCACCCAGTCGGCGGCGCGGATCGTCGCCTCGTCGTGCTCCACCACGAGCACGCTGTTGCCCAGCTCGCGCAGGTTCAGGAGCGTCTGGAGAAGGCGCCCGTGGTCGCGCGGGTGCAGCCCCGTGGAGGGCTCGTCGAGCACGTAGAGCACGCCGGAGAGCCCTGCGCCAACCTGGGTGGCAAGGCGAATGCGCTGGCTCTCGCCGCCAGAGAGCGTGACCGCCGAGCGGTCGAGCTCCAGGTAGCTCAGGCCGACATCCATCAGGAATGCGAGGCGGCCTTGCACCTCCTTGAGAATCGGCGTGGCGATCAGGCGCTCGCGCTTGCTAAGCTCAGACGGGGAGACACGGAGACCGGGAGACAAGGAGCGCCTATCGGTGACATCAGGCTGTCTCCGTGTCTCCGTGTCTCCGTGTCTCCGTGTCTCCGTGTCTCCGTGTCTCCGTGTCTCCTCAACCAGCTCGGTTGCCCACGCAAGCGCCTGGCTCACCGTCATCCCGGCGATGGCGGCGATAGTGTGGCCCGCCACAGTGACGGCGCGAACCTCGGGGCGCAGCCGGGCGCCATTGCAGGCGGGGCATGTCTGGGGCGTGGTGAACTGGAGCATCGCCTCGCGCTCCTGCTCATCTTTGGTCTCGGCCAGGCGGCGGCGCAGGTTTGGGATCACGCCCTCAAACGGCGCCTGCACCTCGCGCGCCTTGCCGGCCAGATGGTAGCGCAGGGTGAGCACATCGCCGCTAGTACCGTAGAGCAGCGCGCCCACAGCCTCCGGGCTCAGGTCGCGTAGCGGGGTCTCCAGGGCGAAGCCGAGATGCGCCGCCAGCGAGGCGAGCAGGTCGTCGTAGTAGCGCTTTGTGGCCTTGCCGCCCTCGCCCCAGGCCGCCACGGCGCCACCGGCCAGGCTCTGGGCGCGGTCGGGGATCACCAGGTCCGGGTCGGGCTCTGGCACAAGGCCGAGGCCGCCGCAGCTGGGGCAGGCGCCCTGGGGGCTGTTGAACGAGAAGTCGCGCGGCTCCAGGCTGCCCAGGCTTACGGGGCCGTGGACGGGGCAGGCGTACTGCTCGGAGAAGGTGAGCGCGGCGCCGCCCACGATCTGCACCACAAGCTGGCCGCCGCCAAGCTTCAGCGCCGTCTCCACTGAGTCGGTAAGCCGCACACGGTCGGGGTGGTCGACCGGGGCAGACGGTAGACGGTGGACGGTGGACGGTGGGGAAGTCTCAGTGGACGGCTGCGCGCTACCGTCTACCGGCCTCCGTCCACCGTCCTCGTTGCGTCCACCCTCCTGCTGATGCCGGATCACCAGCCGATCAATCACAGCCTCAATCGTGTGGGCACGGCGCTTGTCTAGCTTGAGCGGCTCATCGAGCTCGCGCACATCGCCGTCCACGCGCACGCGCACAAAGCCACGGCGGCGGATGTCGTCCAGGGCGGCCTGGTGCTCGCCCTTCTGGGCCTGGATCACGGGGGCGAGGATCAGCACGCGGCTGCTGTCGGGGAGAGCGAGCACGGCGTCCACCATCTGCTGAGGCGTCTGGCGCTCCAGGGGGCGGCCACAGATTGGGCAGTGCGGGCGGCCGACGCGGGCGAAGAGCAGGCGCAGAAAATCGTAGATCTCGGTGACGGTACCAACCGTGGAGCGCGGGTTGCGGCTGCCGCTCTTCTGGTCGATCGCGATGGCCGGCGAGAGCCCGTCGATCGCGTCCACATCGGGCTTCTCCAGCTGGCCAAGGAACTGGCGGGCGTAGCTAGAGAGGCTCTCGACATAGCGGCGCTGGCCCTCGGCGAAGATTGTGTCGAAGGCCAGGGTGCTCTTGCCCGAGCCAGAAAGCCCGGTGATCACCACGAGCTGCTGCTTGGGGATGCGCACGTCGAGATTCTTGAGGTTGTGCTCGCGGGCGCCCCGCACGCTGATCCAGTCCATCGCCCTTGCCCATGTCGTTCCCGCGCGCCGCCCGGCTGCGCCGCGCCGACAAAGAATCATAGCACAGCTTTGCCCCTGCGCGGGGCGGGCGAGTCTGGTAGCATGAGAATGACTTAGCTACAGCTTCCGGGAAGGTGGGTACGCCCTGATTCCCTGGCACGCGCGAAGCCCTTCCCGGAAGCTCACCCTGGCACGCACTCAAACCCTAGAAGAGGCCCCCGATGGAGCTCTCGTTCGCCCCTGTCTTCCTGCCCGGCCCGCGCCCCGACCCGATCCTGGGCTGGCGCGGCGCCCTGATCCCGTTTGGCAGCGACCCGCTCGGCTACGTGGTGCGCGCCTACCGGCGCTACGGCACCCTGGTTGGCCTGTCGCGCAGCGACCCGGCCATGCTCTTCGCCTTTGGCCCCGAGCACAACCGCCTGCTGCTCTCCGACGCCACCCTGTTCGAGACCAACCTCGGCGGGAGCTCCCCGCTGCCGCGCTTCTCGTCGGCCAGCCGCATCAGCAACGGGCTCCTGGCCATGAACGGCGACAAGCACCGCCAGCAGCGCCGCCTCATGCTGCCCGCCTTTCATCGCCAGCAGGTGAGCGGCTACCGCGACGCGATGGTGGCCGAGATCGAGCGCGTGCTGGAGCGCTGGGCGCCCGGCGAGCGGCGCGACATCGCCCACGAGCTCCAGGAGCTTACGCTCGCCGTGGCCCTGCGCACGCTGTTTAGCCTCGACACCACGCCCGAAGCACTCACCCTTGGCGAGCTGTTCAAGCAGAGCCTGGCGATCAGCTTCTCGCCACTGGAGATGGCGCTCCCCAGCGAGCTGCCCGGCACCGGCCGCTACCGCCTGCTGCGCCTCGCCGAGCGCATCGAGGCTCACGTGCGCGCCCTGATCGCCCAGCGCCGCGCCAGCAGCGACGCCGGCCACGATCTGCTCGCCACCCTGATAGCAGCACGCGACGAGAACGGCCAGGCCCTCAGCGACGACGAGCTGGTTGGGCAGACCTATACGCTCTTCGCCGCCGGCCACGAGACGAGCTCGAACTCGCTTGCCTGGACGCTCTTCCTGCTCGACCGCCACCCCGCCGTGCTCGCCGATCTGCACGACGAGCTGCACAGCACGCTCCACGGCGAGGCGCCACGTCTGGAGCAGCTCGGCCAGCTGCCGCTGCTCGACCGCGTGGTCAAGGAGAGCCTGCGCCTGATGCCGCCGGCCAGCGTGCTGGTGCGCCAGAGCACGGCGCCCTTCCAGCTTGGCGGCTTCGCGCTGCCCGCCAACACGACAATCTTCCTGAGCCCCTTCATCACCCACCGCCTCCCCGAGCTCTACACTGAGCCCCAGGCCTTCCGGCCCGAGCGCTGGGAGCGGCTCGACCCCTCGCCCTACGCCTACCTGCCCTTCGGCGCCGGGCCGCGCATGTGTATCGGCACCAGCTTCGCGCTGATGGAGATCAAGCTGGCCCTGGCCATAATCATCCAGCGCTTCCGCCTGGCCCTGCCAGCGGGTGCCCGCGTGGACCCCGAGCTGCGCCTGACCCTGCGCCCACGCGGCGGCCTCCCGATGGAGATCCACGCCCAGGATCGCCAGTTCACACGCGCCCCTATCAGCGGGAGCATCGGCGATATTCTGAGCTAAGCGTGGGACACCAGAACCGCTTGGACCACGAACCGCACGAAGACCGGCGAAGGGCGCGAACCGCTTGGACCACGAACCGCGCGAAGGCCGGCGAAGGACGCGAACCGCTTGGATCGCGAACCGCGCGAAGGCCGGCGAAGGACGCGAACCGGCGGACAACGTAGTATGTGCAGGAGAGGGCGCATGTGCGAACGATGGGGCCAGATTCGCGGTGGTTCGCACCCGTTCGCGCCCTTCGTGGTCCAAACCGCCCTTCGTGGTCTAAACTGTCCACCGTTGCCGCTTAATATAAAATAAGCCCCAGCGTCGTAGCATCTTTCTAATAAAGGGGTCAGAATGCAGCGTACCATCTGTCTGTACTGCGGGTCGCGCCTTGGCAACGACCCGGCCTATGGCGCGGCGGCCGAGGCTCTGGGCGTCGCCATCGCCGCGCGCGGCTGGCGCCTTGTGTACGGCGGCGGCAATGTGGGCCTGATGGGCGTGGCCGCCCGCGCCACGCTCGCCGCCGGTGGCCATGTGGTGGGCATCATCCCGCGCGGCCTGCTGGAGCGCGAGCAGGGCCTCGCCGAGCTGAGCGAGCTGATTGTCACCGAGACGCTGCGCGAGCGCAAAGGCCTGATGTTCGAGCGCAGCGATGCCTTTGTGGCCATGCCCGGCGGCTTCGGCACGATCGAGGAGCTGGTGGAGACGCTTACCCTGCGCCAGCTGCGCTACCACGACAAGCCGATTATCTTGCTCAACACCGCAGGCTACTACGACCCGCTGCTCCAGTTCTTTGCCCACGCCGTGGACACCGGCTTTGTGCCTCCTAGCAACCTCGGTCTCTACGCCGTGGCCGACACGCTCGACGAGCTGATGGCGCTGCTGGAGGGATGATGCGGCAATCCAAAATCCCAAAAGCCAAAGTGGATATAATGCGCGCAGCAAGCTGAGCGATTGGAGCCAACCATATGATCGAGATCACGGCGCCCGTGCGCGTGCGCTTCGCCCCTAGCCCCACCGGCTTCCTGCACATTGGCGGCGTTCGCACCGCCCT
>JAYUYB010000920.1:0-2378 GCA_043752655.1 Chloroflexota bacterium | reverse complement strand
CAACGGCGCTCGTGGGTGTGGCGGTCGGCTGGACGCCGCCCGCTACGTCGGTGGTCTGAGGCGCCGGCGTCACGGTGGGCCGGGGCGTGGCTGGCACGGTGGAGGTCGGCGTGGGCGGGACTGTCACGCCCATGGCGGGCGCCACCTGAGACACAGGCGCCACGGTGACGCCACCACCTACGCCGACGGGCGTCAGCTCGCGGCGTGCGATCTCGGTCTCCTGAAGGTTGCCGAGCGCTGGGTCGACGGCAGCGAAGCTGATGCCAGGCGGGAAGGGCCGGTAGGCGCCGAGGCCAGCCGAGGAGCCAACATCCTTAAACGGGTCGTTGTTAGGCGTGATCAGGCGCAGCGCCACCTCGGCGATACAGCCGATCGGGAGCACTGCGAGCAGCAGGGCGATCAGGATGAGTGGGGCGAGCCCATCACGGCGTCGTTGCTGCGGAGGCGTTCGATTGGGTGTCGGCGAGGGTGTGCTCATTTGCCTGCTGGAGGATGATGCTGAACGTGCTGCCCTGGCCAGGGGTGCTGCTGGCGTGAACCGTGCCCCCCTGGCGCTCGATCAGCTGGCGGGCGATGGCGAGGCCGAGCCCGCCGCCGCGCTGGCTCGAGTTATTGCCCTCGATTCGCTGGAAGCGCTGGAAGAGCCGGGGCAGCACCTCGGGGGCGATGCCCGGCCCGGTGTCGATCACATCGATCTGCACCTGCTCGCCCTGGGCGTAGGCGCGGATCGTCACCCCGCCCTGATCGGTGTAGCGGCGGGCGTTGTCGAGCAGCTGCAAGAGCGCCCGCTTGAGCTGCTCGCGGTCGCCGATCACGGCGGGCAGATCTGCCGGGATCTCAAGGGCGAGGGCAAGGTGTTTCTGGGCGAAGCCTGCCCGAATGGGCGCCAGGGCCATGTTCAGCACCATCTCGACATCCTGGGGCTGGAGCTCGGTCTTGAGCTGGCCGGACTCAATATCGGCGATCATGATCGCATTATTGACCATATCAGTCATATCCACGGCGCGGGCGCGCACCTGATCCAGCAGCTCGGCCTGGTCGGGCGTAAGCTTCTCACCGCCGGAGCCACGCAGCAGCAGCTCGGTGAAGCCGCGGATCACCGTGAGTGGCGTGCGCAGTTCGTGCGAGATCGTTGCGATAAAGTCCGTCTTGGCGCGGTCCATCGCCACAGCCTCGGTGATGTCGTGGAGCACAATCACTTCGCCGGCTGCGTTGCCCTCCTCGGAGATAATAGGCGAGCGTGTGAGCGTGATGAAGCGATCGCCGAGGCGGAACTGGGCGCCGCCGCCGCCAAAGATCTCGCGTGTCTGGGCCACGGCCTTGATCGGCAGGTCGGCCAGCAGCGGCCGGGTCGCCTGCCAGTCGGGCAGCTCCAGAAGCTGCTCGGCGGTGCGGTTCAGCTGAATAATGCGGCCCTTGTCGTCGCAGACCACCACGCCGTCGCCGATCGAGCTGAGGATAGCCTGGCGCTGCTTGGCGTCGTGCTGGACCTGGCTGTAAAGCATGGCATTGGAGAGCACAGCGCCGGCCATGTTTGCGATCACGGCGAGGCTCTGCTGGTTCGCCTCGTTGAAGGCGCCCGGCATGGGGTGGGCGAAGAGCAGCGCGCCGGTGAGCTGGCGCTGGCGAAAGATCGGCGCGGCGTAGATCGTCTGGAGGCCAGAGGCGCTGAGGCCGGCGCTGTGCAGGCTCACGGCGTCGGATACATCGGTAAGCTGGAGCGCTTGCGGGTCCCGGGTGGCGAGCTCTGCCAGCAGCGGCGTGGCGAGCGTGAGACTCAGCTCTGGGGGCTGGTGGAATTGCGCAGGTGCGGCAGGGCGGGCGCGATAGTGAAAGCCCCCATTGCCCTCAAGCAGTGCGATCGCCTCGCTGCCTGGCACAAACGATGCGGCCGCCGACGACGCCACAGCTAGCACATCATCCACCTCGATGGTGCGGTTCAGCTCGCGGCTAGTGGTGTACAGACTGAGCAAATGCTCCGTCATGCTGTTGAAGGCGAGCGAGAGTTTACCGAGCTCGTTCTGCTCTGTCACCAGGCTGCGCGCCCCAAGATCGCCGGCGGTAACCGCCTCGGCTGTTCGCACCAGGTTGTCGAGCGGTTTGCCGATCCGCTGGGCCACATTGAAGCCCACAAACACCGACGCGAGCGCCAGGGCGACGGTCACACCGATCACGGCCCAGCGGCTATCGGACCAGGCGCTGACCACGAAGTCGGTGGGGAGGCCGACATGGAAGTAGCCCGACTGCACGCCGCGGATCAGCAGGGGCGCATAGACCAGCTGATACTCGCGGGCGGCGATCTCGCTTACCGTGTTCACGGAGCAGACGGGCAGCGTCACACTCTGCACCGGGGAGACAAGGCGGCCGGAGAGGTTGCC
>JAYUYB010000919.1:0-6067 GCA_043752655.1 Chloroflexota bacterium | reverse complement strand
GTATCGATCAGCACAGAAATATCCACCGGCTTGGCCAGGTAGCCCTGCGCTTGCACCATAGCCGCCTTGGTCTGGAGGCTGCGGTCGGCAGAAAGCACCACCACCGGGATGGCGGCCAAGGTCGGGTTGCGCTGCTGCTCGGCCCGAAAGTCCCAGCCGCTCATCACGGGCATCATCAGGTCGAGCAGGATAACCTGGGGCGGCGCCTCGCCCGCGCGCAGCAGCTGGAGCGCGTCGCGCCCGTTTGCAGCGCTGCGCACCGTGTAGCCCTCATCTTCAAGCACCAACGTAAGTGCCTCCCTGATAGCCGCATCGTCGTCGACAACCAGGATGTAGCCCGGCGCTGGCTGGACGCCACGCGGGTCGCCGCCGTTCTCCACATGTCACCTCGTCTGCGCCTGCGTGGGCGCCTCAACTTCAGGAGCACGCATCCATTGTGGCAGGCAGACCGTGAAGATGCTGCCGCTATCGGGCCGCCGTGCGGCGGTAACACTTCCGCCGTGCAGATGCACAATCTCACGCACCACGTAGAGCCCGATGCCCATCCCGCTGATCTGGCGTGGGTCGGCGTTTGGCGCTCGGTAGAAGCGCTTGAAGAGCTGCGGCAGCGCCTCCTCGGGGATCCCGATGCCCTGATCTGCCACCGTAACGCAGACCACACCATCGTGTGGCGCCACCTCGATGTCCACGCCGCCGCCGTCAGGGCTGTACTTGATGGCGTTCTGGAACAGATTCTGGAGCACCTGCTCCAGGCGTAGCTCGTCGCCGTCTGCGATCAGACCCTCCTCCGGTCCAAGGCAGTTGAGCGTGTGGATCGCGCTGGTTGGCTGCAGCTCGGCTGCGACCCGGCGGGTGAGCGTACACAGATCGACGGGGCCTCGGGTAAGGCTGAGTTGCCCAAGATCGAGCCGGGAGACATCCAGCAGCGCTGCGATCATTTGGTCGAGACGGCGGGCCTGATCGGCGACAACCTGGAGCGCACGCTGATCTTGCTCAGACAAGGTCGGCGCGCGCAGGGCCCGGCGCTGCAGGAGCTGGGTCTGGAGCAGCAGCGAGGTGAGCGGCGTTTTAAGCTCGTGGGCGGCGACGGAGAGAAAGAGATCGCACGTCTGCAGGGCGGCCTCGGCACCCATACGCGCCGAGCGTTCCGCCTCGTAGAGCCTGGCGCGCTCAAGCGCCTGGCCGCCCTGGCGCGCCAGGCCTTCCAGCAGTGCTTTGTCGTCTGCGCTGAAGCGGCGCGGGGTGCGGAAGGCTGCGTGGAGTATGCCAAGGATCCGCTGGTCGAGCAGCAGCGGCACGGCTGCGATGGCTGCATCGCCAGAAATTTCCTGGGCCTCCGCAAGCCATGGCCAGCGCTCCCGTAGCTCCTCCGGCGTCTCCACCACCACCATTGCCTGCGTTTCCAGCGCATCACGTAGCGGGCCGGGCGCGTCGACTGGGGTGCGGACATGCTTCGGTATCAACTCGGGCGGGTAGCCCCGAAAGCTAAGCGCCTCCCAGGTGCGGCCCTCGTCGGTGAGCATAAAGATCGCGCCTGCGTCGGCCTCCAGGGCTGCCAGGCCCTCCTGGATCACGACATCGGCAACCTGTTCGGGCGTAGTAGCTGCCCCAAGCGCCACTGTGGCGCGCTGGAGGGGGGCGATCCGGCGGGCCGTTTGCTCTGCGGCGTCGCGCGCGGTCTGGGCGTCGGCCAGCAGCCTAATGCGCTCGGCCTCGGCCTGCTCGCGCGCGGTGATGTCGCGAAACACCATCACTACGCCGATCAGCGCGCCCTAGGCGTCGCGGATGGGCGCCCCGCTATCGTCAATTGGGCGCTCGGTGCCATCGCGCGCCAGGAGCAGCGTGTGGTTCGCCAGGCCGACGATCACGCCAGCACGCAGCACATTGCTAACGGGCGACTCGACGGTCTGGCGGGTTGTCGCATTGATAATCTGAAAGACCGCGCTGAGCGGCTGCCCTTGCGCCTCTGCCAGCGACCAGCCAGTAAGCTGCGCGGCCACGGGATTGATAAACGTGATCTGGCCTGTGGCGTCGGTGGCGATCACCGCATCGCCGATGCTGGCGAGCATCACCTGAAGCTGCTCGCGCTGCATGTGGGCGGCCTGCACGGCGCGGCGGCGCATCTCGCTCAGGCTGCTGATCAGCAGGGCGACAAGCGAAAACGCCATGAGGCGCACTATGTCGAGTGGGTCGAGCTTGATGGCATAGAAGGGCGGCTGAAAGAAGTAGCTCGCCGCTACCACAGTCAGGCCGGTGGTGAGCAGGCCAGGCCCAATCCCGCCGTACCAGGCGCTGATGGCGATCGCCGCAAAGAAAAGCAAGAAGGGGTTGGGCAGAATAATCGGCCGCAGCAGCTCCGAGAGCAGCAGCGTGAGTAGCGCGGCGGCCACCGCTGCGGCATAGCGCAGCGCGATCCCTGGGCGCCCAGAACGAAGTGAAGCTACTAGCGAGTGCAGCACAGATCCTCTTGAGCGCTGGCAAGAATGCAGAACCAACGAGGCGTGATCAGACGGCTTGCCTTTCGGCAAGCGTTTAAACAACCTCGTCCTGACTAGGCGTGGGGGAGCAAGAAGCGTGCCAGCCGATAGCCGATAGCCGGGATCCTGCGAACTGCGCCTGACTCCTGACTCCTGTCGCCTGCCTCAGGAGCCGAGCAGCTCCTCGGCCTCGATGATCGCCTGGGCTATATCCTTCATCTTGGTGCGCTTGTCGCGGGCGCGCTGGCGCAGGCGCTCGTAGGCGTCGCGCTCGTTAAGCCCCAGGCGCTGCATCAGGATGCCCTTGGCGCGCTCGATCAGCTTGCGGGCTTCTAGCGAGTCCTCGAGCTCGTTCACCTGGCTGCGCAGGGCCTGGAGCTCTTTGAAGCGGGCCATGGCGATGTTGATCGCAGGGGGCAGCTCGTTCTCGTTCACCGGCTTGACGAGATATGCCAGGGCGCCTGCGGCCTCGGCCTTCCTGATCGTCTCTTTGTCGGCGTAGGCCGTGAGCATGATGATCGGCACAGGCGAGGCGTCGCGGATCTTTGCGGCCGCCTCGGTGCCCTCCATCTCGGGCATGCGAATATCCATCATGATCAGGTCTGGCTTGAGGCGGCTGGCCAGATTCACGGCCTCGACGCCCGAGCGGGCGATCCCGATCACATCGTAGCCCAGGCCCTTCAGCTGCTCCTCAAGCGTCAGCGAGACGAGGTCGTTGTCCTCGGCGATCAGAATCCTGATGGCGGCCACGGCTGCACCTTTTGTTGCACACAGACGCTTCAGATGAGAGATCTGCGCAGATACTAGGGATAAGTAAAACCGTTGTAGTTCGTGCCAATCATACCACACCGCCGGGCGTTCTGGCTGGCCGCAGCGTGGCTGCGCTTACAGAAAAGACAGCCTGGGTGTGATACAATCAGCGCAGAATCGAGTGCGAGCGAGAGCTGGGCACGCAGTCGGCGCGAGCTACTCGCAGACGACTGCCAACAGAGGGGGATCCGTGCGCTACGACATCACCAATATCGAGATCGAAGACTATCTCATCGACCTGATGCCCCCGCGTGACGCGGTGCTGGCCGGACTCGAGGCGCGTGCGCTCCAGACCGGGCTCTCCCTGGTGGGGCCGGTGCAGGGGCAGTTTCTCTACGTGCAGGTGCTCGCGATGGGGGCGAAGAAGGCCCTGGAAGTTGGTATCACCACGGGCTACGCTGCGCTCTACCTGATGCGCGCCCTCAAACAGACTGGCGGCCACCTAACCGCGATCGAGCGCCACGCCAACCGCGTGGAGCTGGCCTCCCAGGTGATCGGCCAGGCTGGTATGAGTGAGTACATTACGATCCACCACGGCGAGTGGACGGAGCTGATGCCCACCCTGGAGAAGGACTACGACCTGATCTTTCTCGACATTCTGCGCAGCGCCGCCAACGCCGAGCAGGCGCCCCTGGCCCTGGAGCTCTGTGTCGATCTGCTGCGCCCCGGCGGCGTGCTGATCGCCGACAATGTGCTGTGCAGCGCCCAGGTGCTTGAGGAAGACGCCCCGCCGCTTGTGCGCGGCATCCAGCAGTTTAACCGCGAGCTTATCAATCACCCGCAACTCGAGTCGGTGATCATCCCGCTCCGCGACGGGGTCGCGATCTGCCGTAAGAAGTAGGGAGTAAGTGCTGAAGGCAAAGTGCTGAGTACTGAGTGCTGAAGGCAAAGTGCAAAGTGCTGAGTGCTGAGTCCTGCCGGTAGCTTCACAGGCCATAAGCTAACTCAGCACTCAGCCCTCGCGCGCAGCGCGCTCAGGACTTGCGCGCAGCGCGCGCAGCACTCAGCACTCGCGCGCAGCGCACTCAGCACTCAGCACTCAGGACTTGCGCGCAGCGCGCAGCACTCAGCACCCCTATGCCGCCCACCGACGCCCAGCAGCGCATCGCCGAGCTGGCCACGCTTAACGCGCTGGCTCAGACGCTCAACCGCGCCAGCGACCTGCGCGACGCGCTGGACACGGCCCTGGCCCACATTGTGGAGCTGATGGGCCTCAGTACGGGCTGGATCTTCCTCAAGGGCGAGGGTGAGAGCTACACGCTCGGCGCCCGCCATAACCTGCCCCCTGCCCTCAGCTACCCCGGCCCTGCCTGGCAGGATAGCTGTGACTGCCAGGGTCTCTGTGCCAGCGGCAAGCTCGATAAGGCCGTGAACATGGTGCGTTGCTCGCGGCTGCGCGTTGCCGTGGGCGATAAGCGCGGCCTCGCCCAGCACGCCTCGGTCTGCCTGCGTAGCGGCGACGAGCTGCTCGGTATCCTGAATGTCGCAACCACGCAGTGGGGCCGCATCTCGCCGCCCGAGCTCCAGCTGCTCTCGGCGGCGGGCCACATGCTTGGCACCGCCATCGCCCGCGCCCGGCTCTACGAGCAGGCCAAGGTGCGGCGCGTCCAGGAGCAGCGCGCCCTGCTGACGCTCTCGCAGGATCTGCTCACCAGCGAGGCGCTGGAGCCTGCGCTCCAACGCCTTGTGCGCGTGGGCGCCCGCCTGCTCGAGGCCGATGCCTGCGCCTTTGTGGAGGCCGACGAGACGGGCGGCCGCGCCGTGCTGCGCGCCGCGTATGGCTGGCACCTCTCCCCCGACGCCGCCTGGCCTATCCCGCTGGACCCGGCCAGCCCGCACCTCTGGTATCTGCCCGAGCGCACCGCCGACCTGCACCTGGAGGCGTTAGCCGACCTGCCGCCCCTGCTCACGCGCCAGGGCTTCCAGGGCCACATGGGCCTCGCCGTGGAGCTTGGCGCTGCCCCGGTGGGCACCCTGATGGTGAACACGCGCGGCCACCGCCAGTTCCTCGACGACGAGGCCCAGCTGTTTGGCATCCTCGCCAACCTGCTTGTGCAGACCCTGGAGCGCCAGCGGCTGCACCACGAGGCGCTGGCCCGCGAGAAGCTCGAGCAGGAGCTAGATCTCGCCCGCGAGATCCAGGCCAGCTTCCTGCCGAGCTGCTGCCCCGTGGTGCCCGGCTACCAGATCGAGGCCTACTACCAGGCCGCCCGCCAGGTGGGCGGCGACTTCTACGATTTTATCGAGCTGCCAGCAGCGCACGGCCAGCCAATCCCCACCCCAGCCCCTGAAGAGCATCGCGGCGTCGTATTCCGGGGCGGCATGCGCATGCCCGCACCCGAGAAGCGCCCGCTCTCCACGGCGCAGCGCCTTGGCGTGGTGATCGCCGACGTGACCGACAAGGGTGTGCCAGCCGCGCTGTTCATGGCGCTCTCGCGCACCCTGCTGCGCGCCACCGCCATCGATGGGCGCCAGCCCGCCGAGGTGCTTCAGCGCGCCAATCGGCTCATCCTGGCGGACTCGCGTGCAGGCCTGTTTGTTACCACCTTCTACGCCGTGCTAGAGACGCAGACGGGCCGCGTCACCTACGCTAATGGCGGCCATAACTACCCGCTGCTCTATGAGACGGCCAGCGGCGAGGTGCGCCCCCTGCGCGCCCAGGGCATTGTGCTCGGGATCATTCCTCAGCCCCAGTTTGAGCAGCGCGAGCTGACCATGCGCCCTGGCGATGTGCTGCTGCTCTACACCGACGGCGTGACGGAGGCGATGAACTTCCAGCG
>JAYUYB010000918.1:0-2379 GCA_043752655.1 Chloroflexota bacterium | reverse complement strand
CGTGGTGGCACATCCCGGCCCCGAAGCAGTTTTAAGGCCCCTTATGTCGCCTGGCACTCTTGCGGCAGGAGTGCTAGAATGGGCTTGACAAATTCCAGTGGGTTGGGGTACTATACCGGCGGTTAGCACTCACAGTAAGAGAGTGCTAACCGCCTTCTGAATCGAGTGGTTCAGTGTTTGTTCATGGAGGGATAGCAATTATGTCCGACTTCCGGATCAAGCCGCTCGGCGACCGTGTGGTCATCAAGCCGGCAGAGCGCGAGGAAAAGACCAAGGGTGGTATCTTCCTGCCCGACACCGCCAGCAAAGAGCGCCCGATGGAGGGCACGGTGCTGGCCGCTGGCCCGGGCCGCCACGACGACAACGGCAAGCTGATCGAGATGAACGTGAAGGCCGGCGACAAGGTGCTGTTTGCCAAGTACAGCGGCACCGAGTTCAAGGTGGAAGAGATCGAGTACCTCATCCTCTCCGAGAAGGACATTCTGGGCATCGTCCAGGAGTAACGCACCTTTTCGAGCTTTCGTAAGGGCGCGCGAACCTGCGTCCATTTTAGTGAGGAACACAACTTCCTATGGCTAAGCAGATCTACTTTAACGAAGAGGCTCGCCGAGCCCTCAAGCGCGGCGTCGATATGGTTGCCGACGCGGTGAAGACCACGCTCGGCCCGCGCGGGCGCAACGTCGCCATCGACAAGAAGTTCGGATCCCCTACCGTTACGCACGACGGCGTGACCGTGGCCAAGGAGATCGAGCTCAAGGACCCGTTTGAGAACATGGGCGCCCAGCTCCTCAAGGAGGCCGCCACCAAGACCAACGACGTGGCCGGCGATGGCACCACCACCGCCACGGTGCTGGCCCAGGCGATCGTCACCGAGGGTCTGAAGGTTGTCGCCGCCGGTGCCAACGCCATGCTGCTGAAGCGCGGGCTCGACAAGGGCGCCGAGGCGCTGGTTGCGACCATCAAGGCCGCCGCCACCCCCGTGCGCGACCGCGCAGACATCGCCCACGTGGCGACCAACTCGGCCGCCGACGCCGAGATCGGCGAGCTGATCGCCGAGGTGATGGAGAAGGTCGGCAAGGACGGCGTGATCACGGTCGAGGAGTCCAAGGGCGTCGCCTTTGAGACCGAGTACACCGAGGGCATGCAGTTCGACCGCGGCTACATCTCCGGCTACATGGTGAGCAACGTGGAGCGCCAGGAGTCCGAGCTGGAGGACCCCTTCATCCTGATCACCGACAAGAAGATCAGCAGCATCCAGGAGATTCTGCCGGTACTCGAGAAGGTGCTGCAGGTCACGAAGAACATCGTGATTATTGCCGAGGATGTTGACGGCGAGGCGCTAGCCACGCTGGTGGTGAACAAGCTGCGCGGCACGATCAACGCCCTGGCGATCAAGGCGCCTGGCTTTGGCGACCGCCGCAAGGCCATGCTGCAAGATATTGCGATCCTGACCGGCGGCACCGTGATCTCCGAGGAGATCGGCCGCAAGCTCGACAGCGCGACGATCGAGGATCTTGGCCGCGCCCGCAAGGTGGTCGCCACCAAGGACGACACCACGATCATCGAGGGCAAGGGCGACGAGGGCGGTATCAAAGCTCGGATCGAGCAGATCCGCGCTCAGACCGAGAGCACGACCAGCGACTTCGACCGTGAGAAGCTGCAGGAGCGGCTGGCCAAGCTGGCCGGCGGTGTGGCCGTGATCAAGGTGGGCGCCGCCACCGAGCCCGAGCTGAAAGAGAAGAAGCATCGGGTTGAGGACGCCCTGAGCGCCACGCGCGCTGCGGTTGAGGAGGGCATCGTCGCCGGCGGCGGCGTGAGCCTGATCAACGCCATCTCGGCGCTCGACGCTGTGACGTTCGCCCACGAGGACGAGCGGATCGGCGTGACGATCCTGCGCCGCGCGCTGGAGGAGCCGCTGCGCATCCTGGCCCGCAACGCGGGCGAGGACGGCGCCGTGATTATCTCGAACGTGCGCCGCATGCAGCAGGACACGGGCGATAAGACGCTCGGCTACAACGTGCTGACCGGCGAGTACGGCAGCATGATCGAGCAGGGCATCATCGACCCGGTGAAGGTGACGCGCAGCGCGGTGCAGAACGCGGTCTCGATCGCGGGCATGATCCTTACCACCGAGGCCCTGATCACCGACATGCCTGAGGAGAAGGGCGGCAGCGGCGGCGGCGGCATGGGCGGCATGGGCGGCATGGGCGGCGGGATGGACTTCTAAGGTAAGCCCTCACCCCCTACCCCTCTCCCCTTGAGGGAGAGGGGCGCTCAATCGCTTATGCTTTTTGCCCCTCGCTCCGGCCAACGGAGCGAGGGGCTTTTTGATTCTGGACGCGAGCCGTTTGGACCACGAAGGGCGCGAAGGTGGCGAAG
>JAYUYB010000917.1:0-6076 GCA_043752655.1 Chloroflexota bacterium | reverse complement strand
GCGAGGCCGATCATAATGGATCGGTCGTCAAGCAGCCAACACTGGATGCTGAGACTGCCTGGTTTATCGGTAAATTCTTCGCCGACGGGTATGTTCAGTTGACGGATCACGATGAACGTGGCAAAGGTGGCAACACACAGTTTGCTGTCGCCTGCCACACACGCGAGCTTGAACAGATTGAGCGCATCTCAGCCTGGATGGAAGACCACGGATTCACCGCACGAATGGTGTATCAGGATGGTAACTGGGTGCAGATTCGCAGTGGCAATCGGCAGATCGCACGCTGGATGAGCCAGTACAAGCAGCCAAATACAGCGCTCGCCATCCCGGAGGCGATTTGGCGCTCACCTGCGGATGTGCGTGCGGCCTTCGTGGCGGGCTTGATGGATGGCGATGGCTGCTACAGCGATAGACCGGTCACGGTCGTCTCGACAATTTACGAGACATTCGCACGCGAGACCGTGACGCTGTTGGCAACGCTCGGTATCATTGCTGAGCTTCGCATTCGCAGGCCAGAGACAGAGGCGGGCTGGAAAACCCAGTGGGTTGTCTCGATCAAGGACGCGCTAGCACTCCAGAATGCCGCAGCGCTTATTGGCGAGCATGCGTGCGGCCTCTGGGTGCCCCGCAAAGGTAAGCAGGCAGGCTACACTGTGCCGGGCGAACTGGTTAAGCGCGACCTGCCCCGCAAGGAGTATGTGAAGCTTTGGTCGAGCAGCCGTGGTGAGGATATGAACAGCGCTACCCTCACGGCCTTGATGGACGCAACCCACTACGTGCCGGTTGGGGTCATCGAGATTCGACCCGGTGGTGACGCGCATACGTATGACATCGAGGTGCGCGACGGGAGCATGTTCGTAGCCGAAGGCTATCTCGTTCACAATACAGCAATGATCTCGCTGTTCGACAACGACGACGACGAGATGCGCTCCTCCAAGAACGGCGACTTCGAGCGCGACAACAGCCAGCGCTGGAACGCCAACAACTCGGCGGTCTGGCCCGAGGGCTCGCTCACGCAGCCCGAGTTTATCGGGCAGTTCCTGGAGATGGTGCAGTCCGGCCGCGGCGAGCCCGGCATCTTCAACCGCCAGGCCGCGAACGCCATGCGCCCCGCCCGCCGCCAGGCAGGCGACTTTGGCACGAATCCATGCGGCGAAATCATTTTATTGGAATGGCAGTTCTGCAACCTCACGGCGGCCGTTGCGCGCCACGAGGACAGCTACGAGAGCCTGCGCGACAAGGTGGAGGTCGCGGCGATCATCGGCACGATCCAGTCGATGGCCACGCACTTCCCCGGCCTGCGCCCGCAGTGGCAGCGCAACTGCGAGGAGGAGCGCCTGCTGGGCGTGGACATCACGGGGCAGCTGGATAGCCCGATCGCCCAGGATGCGGGCGTGAAGGAGCGGCTGCGCCACGTGGCGATCGAGACCAACCGCCAGCTCTCGGTGGCGCTGGGCATCAACCAGTCGGCCTCGATCACATGTGTGAAGCCGAGCGGCAACTCGTCGCAGCTGCTCAACTGCTCCTCGGGGCTGCACTCGCGCTGGGCGCCCTACTACATCCGCAACGTGCGCGTCGCCGCCCACTCGCCGATCTACAAGGTGCTGCGCGACGCCAGCGTGCCGATGGACCCGGAGAACGGCCAGACGCCGGAGACCGCGAACACCTGGGTGATCCACTTCCCGGTGAAGTCGCCGGAGGGCGCGATCACGCGCAAGGACCGCACGGCCATCGCGCAGTGCGAGTTCTGGCTGCAGAACAAGCTCTACTGGACCGAGCATAACCCCAGCTGCACGATCACCTATCGCCCAGACGAGATGATCGACCTGATGAAGTGGGTCTGGGAGCACCGCGACCAGATCGGCGGGCTGTCGTTCCTGCCGGCCTTCGACGCCAAGTACGACAACATGCCCTACGTCGAGATCACGCGGGAGGAGTACGAGCGGCTGGCGCCCGCCTTCCCCGAGATCGACTTCTCGAAGGTCTACCGCTACGAGGAGGAGGATCTGACCAACGCGGCCCAGGAGCTGGCATGCTCGTCGGGGATCTGCGAGGTAGACCTTTAAAGTGGGGCGTGGAAGCGCCCTTCTTTAAGAAGAGCGTCGGGGCGCCCCTCGTGGGCGCCCTCCGGCAACGTGGATCTCTAGAGTATATGCGTGGGAGCGCGATGAGCGAAGAGAAGCCGGGGCGCCAGCACATCACGGTGGCGGGCAACATCGGGGTTGGCAAGAGCACGCTGGTGCGCCTGCTGGCCGAGGAGCTGGGCTGGCAGCCCTACTACGAGATCGCCGAGGATCACCCGTACCTGGACGACTACTACGGCGACCGCGAGCGCTGGGGCTTCCACTCGCAGATCTGGTTCCTGGCCGAGCGCCACGAGCAGCACCAGGCCATCGCCGAGGCTGCGCTGCCCGTCTGCCAGGACCGCAGCATCTACGAGGACTACGAGGTGTTCGTGAAGGGCCTCTACGAGCAGAGCATTCTCAGCGAGCGCGACTTTCGGACCTACCAGAAGCTGTTCTTCACGCTTGTGCGCGGGATCAGGCCGCCCACCCTGATGATCTACTTGCGCGCGAGCGTCCCCGCCCTGGTCGAGCGGATCAGCGGGCGCGCGCGCGGCTACGAGCAGGCGATCCCGCCAGCCTACCTGCACAGCCTGGAGCAGCGCTACGACGCGTGGCTCGGCAGCTTCACGCTCTGCCCCGTGCTCACGATTGAGACCGACAGCCTGGACTTCGCCAACGACAGCGCTGCGCGCCGCGCAGTGCTGGCGCGAGTCCGCGCTGTGTCCACATAAGGTGCGCTAGAAACGCAGCTACGGGTCGAGTGTGTCGAAGCCGAGCGCAAATCCAACGGCATCGCGGATCTCGCGTAGCCGGACGGGCGACAGATGCGTGATGTAGCCTTGCAGCTGTCCCTTTGCTACGGTTTGCAGGTTGTCCAGGTTGGCAGCGCACTCCTCGGGCATGCCGTCATGCTGGGTGAGCACAACCTCGGTGGGAATATTGCGAATCGTCGTGGTAATCGGCGCCACGGTGACGGAGCTGAGAAAGCTCAGGGCTGCATCGCGCGTGAGCAGCACCACCGGTCGGCGCTTGTCGGGCGCCTTGAAGATATACCAGAAGACGTCGCCCTGGTTCATCGCTCGCCCCAGCTCTGCTCGGCCTCCCAGCCGTCGAACTCGCCGGGCTGCACAGGGAAGCGGGCGTAGCCCTCGGCGTGCCGCGCCTCCAGCTGCCGCACGGCATGCTGCCTGAGCGCCAGCTGGAGGGCGGAGCGGATGAAGGCCGAGCGTGTGGTCTGAAGCGTTGCCGTCAGGCTGTCAACCTCGTCGAGCAGCGCCTCGTCGATGGTCATCTGAATCGTTTTCATGGGCTCGTCGCTCATAATGTGGATAGCTATCCACATTGTAGCCCACAGAAACATACTGGTCAAGGTGCGTCCATTCGTGGGCCGCTGGCCAAGGGCTATGGTATACTTGCGCCCGTCACCCTCGGCAAACAACAAAAGGAGCGCCCCCCGTGGAGCGCACCCTCGTCCACCTGATCCAGGAGAAGACGGGCATCAGCGAGCAGCAGGCCCAGATGGCCCTGGAGACCGTGATCGGCTTCCTCAAGGAGAAGCTGCCCGAGCCCCTGGCAGGCCAGCTCGACGCTGTGATCGGCGGCAGTGGCAGCAGCGATCAGCTCGGCTCGATGCTGGGCGCCCTCGGCGGCATGTTCGGCAAGCAGCAGTAGCACCGTTTGGACCACGAACGGCGCGAACAGGCACGAACGGCGCGAACACGAAACCGCGAACGGGCGCGAACCAGCTCAGGGCGCGTATCGGATGGTCCGGTTTTGTGGTGGTTCGCGCCCGTTCGGGTCTTCGTGGTCCAAACGGTCCGGTCCCGACGCCCTCCTCCCCCTTAAGCCCCAATAATCACCGACGCCGTCATATTCCAGCGCAGCCGCTCGTCCCAGCTGTTTGGCTGCACCACCACGGTGTAGACGATGTCGCCCTGGCGGTTCTTGCCCAGGGGCTTGATCTCGGACACGGTGCCGGGCAGCTCGAAGCCGGGCAGCGCGTCGAACGTCACCGTCACCTGGTCGCCCTCGCGCACCTTGACGATATTCAGCTCGGTCAGATCCTCGGTCTCGATCTGCCAGCTGCTTAGGTCGGCCAGCACAATTACGGCCGACGCACTGCCAGGCACCTCGCCCACCTTCAGGTTCAGCTCGGCCACAGTGCCCGCAATCGGCGCATTGAGCGTGGCCTTCTCCACCGCCAGCTGGGCCTGCTTCAGGGCCACCTCGGCGCCACGCACGCGGGCAGCTGCGCCTGCCAGGGTCGCGTCGCTGGGCTTGGTGTTCAGCTCATTCAGCTTGGCCTCGGCGCTCGCCACGCCCGCCGATGCAGCCGCCACGTTGCCTGCGCGCTCACCGCCCGTCAGCCGCGCCAGCTTTGCCTCGGCGCTCGCCACCTGGGCGCGGGCCTGGGCGATCTGGTCGGCGTCGCGCGGGCTCAGCAGCTTCTCGTGCTGGGCCTCGGCGTCGCGCACGCGCGCCTCGGCCGCCTGGATGCCGGTGGCCTCGGCCTGGCGGGCCTGCTCTAGCGCCAGCTGCGCCTGGGCCATACCCTGCTCGCGATCCTCCACGGCGCGCTTGGCGGCGGCCTCGCGGTCGATCAGCTCCTGCGGCAGGTCGCCGGGCAGCTGCTCCAGCTCCACGTTGTCCCAGTGGATGCGGCTGAACTCGTCCTGGGCGTTGCGCAGCGCGTTGGCCGCAGTCGCCAGGGCGCTCTCGGCGTTCAGCTTGGCCTGGGCCAGGGCGTCGCGCTGCTGCTGCAGGTTGATGCGCGCCTGATCCAGGTTGGCCTGCGAGGACTGGATCTCGGTGCTCTTGGCTCCCGTCGCCAGCTGGGCCAGCGCAGCCCGCGCGCTCTCCAGCTCGGCACGGGCTGCCCGCACGTCGGCCCCCGTCACGCCGCCTTGGGTTGCCTGGAGGCTGCCCTGGGCGCGCTGAATCTCGGCCTGGGCCGAGGCGATCTGCTCGGGCGTGGCGCCCTCCAGCAGCTTGTCGTAGTCCGCCTTGGCTTGCTCCAGGCTCACCTGGGCCTGCTCCACGCTCAAGCTCAGGTTGCGCGTGTCCAGCCGGGCCAGCGGGGCGTTGGCCGCCACCGTGTCGCCCTCGGCCACCAGGATCTCGGCCACCACGCCGGGGCTCTCGAAGGCCAGGTTCACGCTGTTGGCGGGCACAACCTTGGCCTCAGCGATCACGCCGCTGGCTGCCTCCACGGCGGGCAGCGTTGTGGGCGCCACCTGAGCTGCCGGGGCGGCCTGGGCGCAGGCGGTGAGCGCCACCAGAACGACGCTTGCGATCATGATGTATGCGAGCTTACGCATTGGGTTCAACTCCTTTATTTCGACGGAAAGACAAGGAGACAAGGAGACAAGGAGACAAGGAGACAAGGAGACAAGGAGCATCGCTCGCTGGGGAGACCGGGCGACAAGGAGCGCCTAGCGGAGTACGAGGGGTGTCTCCTTGTCTCCTTGTCTCTACTCATACGCCAGCACATCGCGCACCGTCACCCGCGAGGCGTTCCAGGCGGGCAGGAAGCTGGCGACGGTGGCGAGCACCAGCACGATGGCGAGCCACATGGCCACGCCCGGCAGCGAGAAGACGAAGGTAAACGAGTTCTCGGCCTGAAAGACGCGCTCCAGGCCTTTGTTCATCAGGTAGCTCACGGGGAAGGCGAGCATGGCGCCAAGCGCCCAGCTGATCAGGCCGATCAGCAGGCCCTCCGCGATCACAATCCGCTGGATGGCCCCGTTCCCCGCGCCGATCGCCCGCATCACGCCGATCTCCCGCGTGCGCTCCAGCACGTTGATGCTCATGGTGCCCATCAGGCCAAGCCCGCCCACCGCCGCCAGCAGCACCGCCATCAGCAGCAGGAACAGGATGACCATGTCGATGCCGATGTTGCTCTGGGCCTCGGTGACGGTGAGCGTGCGGGTGAACGCTACCTCTACGCCCTGGGCTTTCAGCAGTTGCTCCGCCTGCGCTGCCACGCGATCCTGGGTGGCGCTGTCGCGCAC
>JAYUYB010000916.1:0-6079 GCA_043752655.1 Chloroflexota bacterium | reverse complement strand
TGCGAGGCCCGGTAGAGCGCGTCGATCATGGCCTTGTCGACCAGGGCGTTCATCTTGAAGATCACATGGCCGTCGCCGTCGCTCTGTTGGCGCTCGATCTCGCGCTCCAGCAGTTCCAGCAGGCGGGCGCGCAGCGTGACGGGAGCAACCAGCAGCTTGCGGTAGGTCTCCTGGCGGCTGTAGGCCGTAAGAAAGTTAAACAGGTCCACCACATCGGCGGTGATCTCGGGGTCGGCTGTGAGTATGCCAAGATCAGTGTAGACCCGCGCGGTGGAGGCGTTGTAGTTGCCGGTGCCGAGGTGGGCGTAGCAGCGGATGCCCTCCTGCTCCTGGCGCACCACCAAGGCCAGCTTGGCGTGTACCTTGAGCCCGAGCAGGCCGTAGACGACATGCACGCCCGCGCTCTCCATCTGCCTGGCCCAGATAATATTATTCTCCTCGTCGAAGCGGGCCTTCAGCTCCACCACCGCCGTCACCTGCTTGCCCTCCTCACGGGCGTGCATCAGCCAGGTGATAATCGGCGAGTTGCTGCCAGCACGGTAGAGCGTCTGCTTGATCGCGAGCACCTGCGGGTCTTCGGCGGCGGCCTGGATGAAGTCGACTACCGAGGAGAAGGAGTGGTAGGGGTGATGGAGCAGCACATCGCCCTGGCGGATCACATCGAAGATGTTTGCGCCGCCGCGCAGCGCAGCGGGCGTCACCGGCACATGCGGCGGATCTTTGAGGTCGGGGCGATCCAGGCGCATCAGGCCCATCATGTCGGAGAGCCCGAGCGGGCCGCGCACGGTGTAGAGGTCGGCGGCGGTGATCTTGAGATTGGTAAGCAGCAGGGCGGCGATACGCTCGGGCATGCCGACATCCACCGTGAGCCGCACCACCTCGCCGAAGCGGCGCTGGCGCACACCCTCCTCGATCGTCTCCAGCAGATCGTCGGCCTCGTCCTCCTCGATCTCCATGTCGGCGTTGCGGGTGACGCGAAAAGGGTGGCTTTCCACCACCTCTACGCCGGGGAAGAGTGTGTGCAGATGGGCCGCGATCACGTGCTCCAGCCAGACAAAGCAGGCCTGGCGACCGCTCGGAAGGTCGGCGGGCAGCTCGCACAGGTCGGGGGGCAGCGGCACCAGGCGCGGCAGCACCTCGGGCACCTTCACGCGGGCGAAGAGCTCGCCCTTCTCGCGATCCTGGATCACCACAGCGAGGTTCAGGCTGAGGTTCGAGATAAAGGGGAAGGGGCGGCTGCTATCGAAGGCCAGAGGCGTGAGCACTGGGAAGATCTGGCGCTTGAAGTAATCCGTCACCCACCCGCGCTGGCGCTTGTTCAGCTCGCGGAAGGTGTAGAGATGAATGCCCTGGGCGCGCAGGTTCGGGAGAAGATCGTTCAGCAGCAGGTCGCGCTCCTGCTCGATCACCGGGAGCACGGCGCGGCGCACGGCGGCGAGCTGCTCAGTGGGGGTGCGGCCGTCGGGCGACTGCTTCTGCACGCCGGCAGTGATCTGCTGCTTGATGCCGCTGACGCGGATCATGAAGAACTCATCGAGGTTCGCGGCGAAGATCGCGAGGAACTTTACCCGCTCCAGCAGCGGGGCGCTCGGATTGCGGGCCTCATCGAACACGCGCCGGTTAAACTCGATCCAGCTTAGCTCACGATTAAAATAGAGCGGCTCAACCGGCGCCGAAGGCTCAGTCGGCGCCGACAGCTCAGCTGTGCCAGACAAATTCTGGTCTTGCACTATCATGCGGTGCTGCTCTCTATGACGAATTTGTTATCCGACGGTATGCACAAGTATAGCAAGCCTGGGCAAGCTCGGCAAGTGCGCTCGAGCTACTCCTCCCAGAACTGCTTCACCCACCCGCGCCGCGACAGCTCGGCGCGCAGCTCGAGCATGGCCGTATACGTCGGCAGCACGTAGAGCGTCGCGCCGGGCGGCAGCGCTGCCAGGGCTAGATCCACCGCATTGCCCAAGTCGGGCTCCACCGTGATCGCGGCCTCGGGCACGCCGGCGTACTTCAGCCGCACCGCCATGTCATCGGCCCTGGTGCCGCTCACCACCGCGCCCGCAAGCTGGCCCGCCAGCGGCTCGAAATCGGCGTCCCAGAGCCAGGAGACATCGGTGCCATCGGCGAACTTGTCGTTGATGGCGATCAGCATGTGCAGAGCTGGCGCCTGGGGATCGGCGGCTGGCGGCGCTGTGGCGCCCAGCAGCATGCGCACCGTCTCGCTGGCGCCCACCGGATTCTTGATCAGGGCGATCAGCATGGGCGGGCCGTCGGGGCCGGCGCTCACGCGCTCGATGCGCCCGAAGGCGGCGCTGAAGCGCTCCAGGGCGCTGCGCGCTGCGCTGGCGGGCACACCCAGGGCTAGGGCCGCCGCCACAGCAGCAGTGGCATTTGCGGCGTTGTAGAGCCCAGGGAGCGGTAGGTCTACCTCGATGGCGCCGCCGGGGTAGAGCAGGTAGAGGCGGCTGCCCGTGGTGCCCTGCAGCTCCAGCCGGGCCAGGCGCACCTCCGGCCTGGGGCGGCTATGCCCGCAGCTGGGGCAGCGGTAGTGGCCAATATGGGCGTAGAAGGCGAGGCTAAAGACATAGCGGCTGCCGCAGCGGCGGCAGAACTGCGAGTCGGCGATGTGGCTGGCAGCGCCCGTGGCGTGGCGCCCGTCGTCGAGGCCGTAGTAGGACACACTGGCGCGCAGGTTGGCGCCCAGATCGGCCACGGCGGGGTCGTCGGCGTTGAGCAGCACATGCGACTCTGGCGGCAGTTCGGCCAGGGCGGCGCGCCAGGCCGCCGCGATCGTATCCACCTCGCCGTAGCGGTCGAGCTGGTCGCGGAACAGGTTGTGGATCACCACGAGGCGTGGGCGCAGCTCGGCGAGGGCCTGGGGCACAGCGGCCTCGTCGGTCTCGAACAGGCCGATCGTGGCGCGCGGGCGGCCGCGCCAGTCGGCGTTCTTCACGGCGGTGGCGGTGAGGCCGGCGATCAGGTTGGCGCCGGCGCGGTTATGCAGCACGCGCTCGCCACTGGCCGTCAGGATCTCCGCGAGCATGCGGCTCGTGGTCGTCTTGCCGTTGGTGCCGGTGATCAGGATGGCGCCGTGGGGCAGGGCCGCGCTCAGCTCGCGCAGCACGTTGGGGGCGAGCCGCCGCGCCACGCTGCCTGGCATAGTGGTGCCGCCGCCCAGGCGCAGCCGCCGCGAGAGCCCGCCGACAACTTTGCCCGCTGCCACGGCCAGTGGGGTAAGTGGGGACATGGCCGCATTATACCAGCCATTGCGTAGGTGCTGCTTCCGCGCCGTGGGCGCCCGGCCAGGGCAGATGCAACGTGGTCGGGAGGCGGGCGCGTGCACGCGCGCCGTGGGGGCGCAGTGCGCCGGGCGCCCGCCTGCGCGGGCGGGTCCGGACGCGTCGGCGCATGGTCGGGAGGCGGGCGCGTGAACGCGCGCCGTGAGGGCGCGGTGCGCCGGGCGCCCGCCTGCGCGGGCCGGTCTGGAGGCGTCGGCGCAGGCCGAGGCGCGGCCGCAGGCCCAGCCGACGCGGTTTCAACCGCCGGGCGCCCGCCTGCGCGGGCGGGTCCGGAGGCGTCGGCGCAGGCCGACGCGCGGCCGCAGGCCCTACGGCGGCGGTTTCAACCGCCGGGTGCTGGCAACAGCGCCGACCATCAGGTAGCGCTATAATAGAGCTGTTCAAAGGTAAGACCCATGCTCGCTGGCCTCACCCGCCGCTTCTCAACCATCCGCTGGAAGCTCACAGGCGCCTTTTTGGCCGTCTCGCTGCTGCTTGCGCTCACGATGATCGTCGTCTTTGTGGCGGCGGTGCTCTACATCCTCAACGCCCCGCTCATCCCCAACGCCACCGCCGAGTCGGCCCGCGACCTCTCCAAGGTGATTGCGACCGAGCTGGCCGACCCGAACGGCGACCTCGACAAGCTGATCGACCAGCTGCGCCGCCTCAATGCACCGCCTGGCGTTGGCAGCCCGCCGCAGGCTACGGACGCGCAAGCTCGGCCGAGCCTTGATGCAGAGGTGAGTGTGGCGACCCAGGACGATGAGGTGCTAGTAGTGCTGCTCGACACCCAGGGCCGGGTGATCACCAGCACGCACCCGCTCGAATATCCTGCCGGCCTGAGCCTCGGCCTCGTCGAGCCTGCGCCCGCCAACGAGCTGCTGCTGCGCGCCCTGAGCGGCATCACCGATACGCAGCGGCTCTCCGCGTGGAGCCGCCCCGACCACCAGCCCATCGCTGTTGCCCCTGTCTTTACGCCCGAAGGCACCCCGCGCGGCGTGCTCTACATGCGCCTGGTGAACTTTCCTGCCGTCGGCATCCTGCTCGCCAACCTTACGCCCTTCCTGGTAAGCTTCACGCTGCCATGGCTGGCGGTGAGCGGCGGCTTCGGCATGATCTACTCGTGGCTCGTGGGGCGCGGCTTCGCAAAGCGCATCGGCCGCCTCACCGAGGCCAGCATCGATCTGGCCGATGGCGATCTCAGCCGCCGCATCGAGGACCCCTCGCGTGACGAGCTCGGCCAGCTTGGGCGCCAGTTCAACGCAATGGCCGACCAGCTCTCGGAGAGCCTGCGCTCCTTGCGCCTGCTTGCCGACAAGAATGCCCAGCTGGTTGAGCAGGCTGTGCAGCTCGCCGCCGTGGAGGAGCGCAACCGGCTCGCCCGCGAGCTGCACGACAGCGTGAGCCAGGAGCTCTTTAGCCTGACCATGCTCGCCGCCGCCGCCCGCCGCACTATCGACACGCGGCCCGAGCTGACAATGGCCCGCCTGCACGAGATCGAGGACTCTGCACGGCGGGCCATGGAAGAGACCCGCAGCCTGATCTTTGCCCTGCGCCCCGCCGCCCTCGATGGCCGCGGCCTGGCGCCGGCCTTGCGCGATCTGCTCGACGCCCTGCGCGAGCGCCAGGGCCTCGGCGTGCAGCTGCGCATCTCTGGCGAGCGCCGCGTGCCGCTGGAGCACGAGCAGGCGCTCTTTCGCATTGTCCAGGAGGCGCTCGCCAATGTGGCCCGCCATAGCGGCGTGCGCGAGGCCGAGGTGGAGCTGAGCTACGCCGACGAGACGGTCGCCCTCAGCGTGCGCGACGATGGGCGCGGCTTCGACGCTGGTGTCGCCCGCAACCCGCGCGCGATTGGCCTGCACAGCATGGCCGAGCGGGCCGAGGCGCTCGGCGGCAACTTCGCGATCCACAGCGCGCCCGGCCAGGGCACGCATATCGCTGTAACCATCCCCGTCGCCGAGGCGATCACCAGGCTGATCTGATACCAGGGAACGAGCCATGAGCAGCGAGACAATCCGCGTGATGCTGATCGACGACCATCATATTGTACGCAAGGGCCTGGGCGCCTATCTCTCCACCTACCCCGAGATCGAGCTGGTAGGCGAGGCCGGCGGCGGCGCCGAGGGTGTGGCCCTGGCCGCAAAGCTCCTGCCCGATGTGGTGCTGATGGATCTCGTGATGCCCGAGATGGACGGCATCGAGGCCACCCGCCAGGTCAAGGCGGTGTCGCCCACCACCCAGGTGATTGTGCTTACCAGCTACAGCGAGGACGAGCGGATCTTCCCGGCGATCAAGGCTGGCGCGCTCTCCTACCTGATGAAAGACATCGGCCCCGACGATCTGGTGCGCGCCATCCGCGCCGCGCGCCGGGGCGAGGCCAGCCTGCACTCTAGCGTGGCCGCCCGCCTGATGAGCGAGCTCACCGGCGCCCGCAGCTCGCCGCTAGCCTTGCTCACCGAGCGCGAGAAGGAGGTGCTGGCCTGCATCGCTCGCGGCATGAGCAACGCCGAGATCGCCGAGCACCTGATCATCGGGGAGCGCACGGTGAAGACCCACGTCTCTAACATCCTCTCCAAGCTGCACCTCCAGGATCGCACCCAGGCCGCCCTGCTGGCGCTGCGCGAGCGCCTGGTGCCCCTGGACGAGACCGACCGCAGGCAGGGGTAGGTGTTCCCTGGCCTAGTCATGGTAGGCCGGCGGGCGCGTGAACGCGCGCCGTGGGGGCGCGGTGCGCCGGGCGCCGGCCTGCGCGGGCGGGTCCGGAGGCGTCGGCCTACGCGGGCGCGTGAACGCGCGCCGTGGGG
>JAYUYB010000915.1:0-2393 GCA_043752655.1 Chloroflexota bacterium | reverse complement strand
ATGTGGCCCCAGAGATCGAGTTCTTCCTGTTTAAGAGCGGCCTCGATGGCCGCCCCGCGCCGATCCCGCATGACTCTGCGGGCTACTTCGATGTCTCCACCGACCAGGCAACCCTGATCCGCCGCCAGATGGTGCGGGCGCTCCAGGGCCTCGAGATCGCCGTCGAGGCGGCCCACCACGAGGTGGCCGCTGGCCAGCACGAGATCGACCTGCACCACACCGAGGCCCTGCGCGCCGCTGATAACACCGTCACCGCGCGCGTGGCGCTCAAGGCTGTGGCCCAGCTCAACGGGCTCTACGCCACCTGTATGCCCAAGCCGATCGCCAGCGTGAACGGCAATGGTATGCACGTCCACCAGAGCCTGGTGGAGCTTGCGAGCGGCCAGAACGCCTTCGCCGACCCGAATGATCCCTACGGCCTGTCAGACACGGCGCGCCATTTTATCGCCGGGCTGCTCGCCCACGCGCGCGGCATGTGCGCGATCCTGGCCCCGCTCGTGAACTCCTACAAGCGCCTGGTGCCCGGCTTCGAGGCTCCGGTCTATATCTCTTGGGGCCGCACCAACCGCTCGGCCCTGGTGCGCGTGCCCCGCATCACCGCCGGGCGCTACCAGAGCAGCCGGATCGAGCTGCGCTGCCCCGACCCCTCGTGCAACCCTTACCTCGCCTACGCCGTGATGCTCGCCGCCGGCCTCGATGGCATCCGCCGCAAGCTGCCGCTGCGCGAGGCGGCCGAGGAGGATCTGTTCCACGTTGATCCGCGCGCACGCGGCCTCGCTACGCTGCCGCTCTCGCTTGGCGCCGCCCTAGACGCGCTGCGCGAGGACGAGCTGATCCAGCGTGCGCTCGGGCCGTATGTCGTTGAGCGCTTTGTGGACGCCAAGCAGCAGGAGTGGGAGAGCTACCGGGCGTATGTCTCGCAGTGGGAGATCGAGCGCTATTTGTCGATTGTGTGAATCTAGTCGCCGTTTCTTATCCGCAGATTGCGCAGATTACGCAGATTTCCGGGCCATTTGGTGCGTAGGGCCAGCATGCGGCACATCTGCGTAATCTGCGTAGTCTGCGGATGCACACTTACCATGCAGCTTACCCTCAACAGCGGCGCGCTTACGAACAACGACGCGCTGCCCCAGCTGTACCGCGTGCGCCAGCTCTGGGATACGCAGCCGCTTGCCGACATTCCCGGCGCTGTGCGGGCTGAGCTCGATGGCCTTGGCCTGCGCGATGCGATGACGCCCGGCATGCGCGTGGCCGTCACGGCGGGCAGCCGGGGCATCCGCGATATTGTGGCGGTGACGCGGGCGGCTGTGGGCTGGCTACGCGAGGCGGGCGCGGAGCCATTTGTGGTGCCTGCGATGGGCAGCCACGGCGGGGCCACGGCGGCAGGCCAGGTGAAGCTGCTCGCCTCGCTCGGTATTACGGAGGCAAGCGTGGGCTGCGCGATCCAGGCCACGATGGAGGTGGTACAGGTGGGCAGCATCGCCGATGGCACGCCGGTGTTTCTGGACAAGTTCGCCGCCGAGGCCGACGCGCTGCTGCTGATCAACCGCGTGAAGACCCACACCTCGTTCGATGGCCCAATCGAGAGCGGCCTGGCTAAGATCTGCTCGGTGGGTCTTGGTAAGCGCCAGGGCGCCGAGACCGTGCATCGTACCGCTGTCTATGGCCTGAAGCAGCAGATGGTGCCGATGGCGCGCGTGATCCTCGACAGCGGCCGGGTGCTGGCCGGGATCGCGATCATCGAGGACGCCCGCGAGCAGACGACGGAGCTTGTGGCGCTGCCGCCTGCTGAGATCGGCGGCGCGGGCGAGGCGCGGCTGCTCGCGCGCAGCAAGCAGCTGATGGCGCGCCTGCCGTTTCACCAGATCGATGTGCTGGTGGTAGACGAGCTGGGCAAGAATATCAGCGGCACCGGCATGGACACGAATATCATTGGCCGTCTGCCCATCCCTGGCGAGCCGCCCATGCTCACCCCTGTGATCAACGTGATCGTGGTGCTCGACCTCACCGAGGCGACGCAGGGCAACGCCAACGGCATGGGCCTCGCCGACATCACCACGGCGCGGCTGGCGAGCAAGGTGGATTTCCACGCCACCTATGTGAACGTGCTCACCGCCGGCCTGGTGGGGCTCTGCAAGGGTGGCCTGCCGATCACGCTGCCCACCGCGCACGACGCCATCGCCACCGCCGTGAAGGTCTGTGGCCAGGCCAACCCTGCGAACGCGCGCGTAGTGCGCATCCCGAACACGCTGCTGCTGGAGGAGTTGCTGGTGAGCGCCGCGCTGCTGCCCGAGGTGGACGCGCACGCTGGGCTGGAGCTGCTTGGACCGGCGGAGTGGGTGGGGCTTGATTAGTGCTGAGTGCTGAGTGAGCACGGTTGGTGAGAACTATGA
>JAYUYB010000914.1:0-2398 GCA_043752655.1 Chloroflexota bacterium | reverse complement strand
TGAACTTCCTGCGCACCGTGGGCGTTTCGATTGGCGCCGGTACGGTCGCGCGGCTGCTTGCAGACTCGACGGGTCGCTGGGCCGAGGAAGCCGAGACGATCCATCAGGCCGGCCTTGCCAGCGGGCCATGGGTTGCCACCGACCAGACCTCGACCCGTGTGGACGGCCAGAACGAGGTCTGCCATGTGGTGGGCAATGCGCTGTTCACCAGCTACCACACGCGACCTGGCGGCACAAGGCAGGACGTGTTAGCGGTGCTGTGGGGACAGGAACTGCGCTTCCGGCTGAACGCTGAGGCGCTTTGCTGGCTGGAGCAGAGCAGCCTGCCGGCCCCGCTGTGCAAGCGCCTCGTGCTGGCCTTGCCGTGGGAGCGTGATCTGACAAGCGCCGAGCTTTCCGAGCAGTTGAGCACGGCCGGCATCAGGCTCGGCCGCCAGCACCTCCAGCAGGTTGGCGATGCGCTGGCGGTGGCGGCCTACCACGCCCAGACGAGCGTGCCGATTGTGGATTGGCTGCTGAGTGACGATGCGACGGTGTATGACCACCTGAGCGAGGGGCACGGGCTGTGCTGGGTTCATGACTGGCGGCATTACGCGAAGCTGCGACCGGTTGTGGCGAGCCACCTGCGCGCGCTCCAGGAGTATCGCACCGACTATTGGGAGCTGTACCGAGCGCTGCTCGCGTATCGGCTTTCCCCCAGCGACCAGGAGCGGGCGCGCTTGAGCGGGGCGTTTGACAGGTTGGTGCAGCGCGAGACGGGCTACGACGCGCTGGATGAGCGTATCCGCAAGACCGCCGACAAGCGCGCGCAGTTGTTGGCCGTGCTGGAGCTTCCGGACGTACCGCTGCACAATAACGACATGGAGCTTGCCGCCCGACGGCGGGTGCGCAAACGTGATGTGAGCTTCGGGCCGCAGTCGCGGGCGGGAGCGCGTGCCTGGGACACGTTCCAGACTATCGCGGCGACGGCTGCGAAGCTTGGCGTGGGGCTGTTCCACTACCTGCGTGACCGATTGGTCTGCCCCGAGACGACGCCCTCGCTTGCCGAGCGAATTGCCGAGCGCTCGCGCCTAGCCGCTCAGCCCGCCGGCTGAGTCCAGCGATTATGGAGAGGATACCGTAGAATCGGTGAAAGGTCACTATGCCACTCTCTCAAACTACCAGGACGTGGATCATCATCGGCCACCGCCTTGTTCCCTCAGAGGGTAGTTGGATAAGATCTGGTTTTACCGCGTCCTGATGCCATAAAAGACGTAGTATTTCGTTTCCTGTAAGCATCACGGGTTTAGGGCGTCCTAATGCCGTAAACCGAGAACTATCCAATCACCCTCTCAGAGACTGAACCGATGGCGGAGAGCGAGGGTCGCCCGCAAGCCCTCACACTTATGCGCGGTATCGTTATCCAGGCGGCAGAGGCCTTCGGCGTCCCGGGCGTGATCCCCGCAATCGATGAGCGCCTTGAGCGTCGTGAGGTGGAGTGGTATCTCGTTACGGAGGGCCGCGACACGTTTCGCTTTGCGGCCCTCACTCTGCCCGAGCTGAAGGATCAGCGGGCCAGGGTATGCGGGCGCTCCTCGCCGCATCAACTAATCGCTACCGTAATGGTCAGCCTGAGCTCGCACGCGCTGCCGGCCAAGTGCTCCGGCAGCTTCTTGCCCCCCAGGAGCTCTCGGCTATCTGGATCGGAGAGCAAGCGGCCTATGAGCATGGCCCCTTCCCGAAATTCTGGCTCCTCTACTGGTCGGCCACCAATCAGCGCGTCCCCGGGGCGCTTCCGCAGCGCGTCGCCACCCTCGCAGATGTCCTGGCCCACCGCTATCCGCAGGGCTGGCGGGAGCCGACCGATGAGGAGCGTGCTGGCTGAGCCGCTTGGTAACGCCCAATTCGACTACTACTATTCGTGTGGCATTCCATTGTCACATCATATGTTGCAGGGAGCCGGCACCGCCATGCATGCTCGCGATTTCCTCGAGCCGAACGAACAGGCGTTGGTGCTCTTCACCGAGGGTCCGCATTTTGAGCGCCGTGCTGACGCAACAGGGACCACCGGCAAGTGGGATATTAGCGGTCGCCGAGATGTAGATCGAGTGATCATCTATTTGCGTGAGCCGAGCGGCATTAACAAGCTCTACCTAGCGTCCTATGTAGGCGCTCGACCTTCTGACGAGTCTAAGAGGTACTACGTGGATTTCGCCCATATCCAATATGCAGGCACAACCACAGCAAACTGGCACGAGTTTGTAGGCGAAGGACAAAAGCCTTTTCGGTACGTGACAGGTGAGGCGCGTAACTTGTAGACTAGAGGGTGATGGGATAATGGCATAGGATTTGCCGTCCTGTAGCGGTAGAACACGACCAGCTACAGGAGAACACTATGGGAAGGCAGCGTGCCCATCAG
>JAYUYB010000913.1:0-2400 GCA_043752655.1 Chloroflexota bacterium | reverse complement strand
GACGCCTTCGAGGGCGCTCCCATCGGTGTGCAGATCCCATTCGGCACTGCGGCCAATCAGGTCGAGAACGTGGCCGACCAGTTCTCCGACGATGATATGCAGCTCCACCTCGCCGATGGTTCGGTGGTGGGTTTTCTTACTCCTGTCACTGTCTCCGGCAAAGTCTACTTCCCGACGGTGGACCAGGAATTCGCCTGCGCACTGGAGAATCCGTACTTCGAGCAGGCCGACGCGTAGCCTGGCCGACCCAGCCGCGCGCAGGATGGCGAGCTATGCCCGGTGTGTTCGAGCAGCTGGATCTTACCCCAAACGAGCTTGAGTTGGCCCGCCAGCGCCGCGCCGCCGGCGACGGCTACATCGATCTTACCAGCAGCAACCCCACGCGCCAGGGCCTGATCTTCCCGCCCGCCATTCTGCGCGCTGCCGCCGAGGGCTTCTGGGTGGGCCGCCGCCACGAGCCCGACCCGCATGGTGCCCCGCCCGCCCGCAGCGCCATCGGCGCCTACTACGCGGCGCGCACCCCGCCCCTCGTGCTGGAGCTGGACGACCTCTTTCTCACCGCCAGCACCAGCGAGGCGTACAGCCTGCTCTTTGCGCTCCTGGCCGACCAGGGCGATAACCTGCTGGCCCCCAATGTCACCTACCCGCTCTTCGAGTTTCTCGCCGCCATGCGCGGCGTGGAGCTGCGACCCTATCAGCTGGACGAGGCGGACGGCTGGGCGATCGACGAGCCGAGCCTGTTCGCTGCGGCCGATAGCCGCACCCGTGGCGTGCTGCTTGTCTCCCCCCACAATCCCACCGGCGCCATTGTGGGCGCGCCCGTGGCAGCGCTGCGCCGCCTTGGCCTCCCCGTGATCTGCGACGAGGTGTTCGCACCGTTTACCTTCAGCGCCCCCGCCGTGCCGCCCGTGGGCGCCCTGCACCCCGAGCTGCCAGTTTTTACGCTCAACGGCATCTCCAAGCTCTTCGCCCTGCCCGACCTGAAGCTTGGCTGGGTGGCGCTCAACGCGGCCGCCCGCAGCTTGGGGCCGCGCCTGGAGCTGCTGAACGATACCTTTCTTGGCGCCAATAGCCTGAGCCAACACCTGCTGCCGGCTCTGTTTCGCGATGGCAGGCCCTTCGTGGAGACCATGACGGCGCGCGTGCGGACCAACCTCGATCTGGCGTTGGCCATGCTCGCCGACCATCCGCGCATCGTGGCCCGCCCGCCCGCTGGCGGCTACTACCTCTTCCCCGCCGTGCGCGGCTGGCCCGACGAGGAGGCCCTGGCCCTGCATCTGCTCAACCACGGCGTGCTCGCCCACCCCGGCTACTTCTACGGCGACGTGCCCGGCACGCACCTGATGCTCTCGGCCCTCACCGCGCCCGCCCCCTTCGCCGAGGGGATCGCTCGGCTCGCCGCCGCCGTGACCCGCTGACTGGGTGACCGGCTGATTCTTAACGGTGCCGATAGGCGTCTCCTTGTCTCCTTGTCTCCTTGTCTCCTTGCCTCCTTGCCTCCTTGTCATCCCCTCGCTTTCCACATGCCTTTACACTTACCGACGCTAGGCAGGGCGAATCGCCCATTGTGCAGGCATGGCGCTATTGCATATGTGCAGACCTGCTTGTATAATGATCATCGGTCGCCCCGGCGGCTACATACGCATGTTCCTTTAAGCTACCCCTTCCAGGCAGCCTGATGTCGCCAACCATGCCCAACGGCAACGCCCCGCAGGGAACCGATGATGGAGCGCTGCTCAGCGCGCTGCTCGTGAGCGAGGTGCCGAGCCGGCAGGGCCAGTTACGCCCGGCGCGTATGCGCTCCACCACGCAGCAGCAGCAGATCGCCCTGCGCGGCTTTCGGCTGCGCAACTGGATTGATCGGGGGCTGCACCTGGCCGAGCGCGCCCTCGTGCTGGCTGCCGTCGTTGCCTTTGGCTACTGGCTTGTCGACGGCCCTGTGCGCGACTGGCTACACACCCGTCAGAGCCAGGGCATCGTGTGGGCTGGTGAGGGCCGCGCGACGCCCACCCCGCCCATCAGTCTTCCTGGCGTGCCGCTTGCACAGGGCTCGGTAGCCATGGGTGGCGCGCCAGCCCTGCCCTTCACCCGGCCCGACACGCCCGCGGCGGCACCGGCCGGGGCGCTTCCCCGCGATCAGTTCCTGGTGCCCCAGGCTGTCGTCGGTGCAGCTATAGTCGATAACCCGCTCCCCTTGCGCCTGAGCATGCCCAGCATCGGCGCCGACATGGACGTTCGCGAGATCTTCGTGATCAACGAGGAGTGGGAGGTGGCCGAATATGCTGCTGGCTATCATCACGGCACGGCCCTACCGGGCAACATCGGCAATAGTGTGTTCTCTGGCCACGCCGGCCTGCGCGGCGCGGTCTTCAAAGATCTTGGCCGGTTGAACCCCGGCGA
>JAYUYB010000912.1:0-2401 GCA_043752655.1 Chloroflexota bacterium | reverse complement strand
CGGTAGGCCCAGGCCATGCGCGCCACCGCCACGCAGGCCTCGGGGTCGTCGGCGTTCACATGCACCACCGGCATCTCGAAGCCGCGCGCCAGGTCGCTCGCGTTCATCGTCGAGCGCGCGTCGCTGGGGTCGGTGGTGAAACCCACCTGATTGTTCAGGATCAGGTGGATCGTGCCGCCAATATGGTAGCCCTTCAGGCCCGACATGTTCAGCGTCTCGGCCACGATGCCCTGGCCGGGGAAGGCCGCGTCGCCGTGGATGACGATTGCCAGCGACTCCTTCTCGTCCTCGTAGGGGAAGCCGGGGCGGGTGCGCTTCTCCTGGGCGGCGCGGGCGCGCCCGATGATCACCGGGTTCACATACTCCAGGTGGCTGGGGTTAGGCGCCAGCGTGATCGGCACCTCGGAGACGCCGCTCTCGCGGTAGGCTTTGCGGGCGCCAAGGTGATACTTCACGTCGCCCGTCCAGCCCAGATACGTGTCTTTGTTGTAGTCGGGGGTGTGAAACTCGGCCAGGATCGACGAGTACGGCTTGCCAAGGATGTGGGCGAGCACATTCAGGCGCCCGCGGTGGGCCATGCCGATCACCACCTCACGCGTGCCGGCGGCGGTGGCGTTGCGGATCACGGCGTCGATCATGGGGATGGCCATGTCGTTGCCCTCGATCGAGAAACGCTTCTGGCCGGGGAAGGTGCGATGTAGGAAGCGCTCGAAGCTCTCCACCTCGGTGAGCCTGTCGAGCAGCTCGCGCTGGCGCTCGGCGTCTAGCCCGCCGAAGAAGTGGCGGCTCTCGGCGGCGTCGCGGATCCAGTTGCGCTCCTCGTAGTTCTGGATCTGGTCGGTCTCGTAGCCAATCGGACCCGAGTAGACCTGGCGCAGCTTCTCGACGCCATCGGCGGCGTTGGCGGCCTGGGCGGCGATCGGCCCGCGCACGATATGGGCGGGCAGCGTAGCTAGATCGGCCAGGGTAACGCCGTGGCTAACAAGCTCCAGGCCGGGGTCGCCGGGCGGGGCGCTGCCGAGCGGGTCGATGCGCGCGGCCACATGGCCAAGCTCGCGGATGTAGCGGATCAGGCGGGCCGCGCCCACAGTCCGCGTCACATCGAGAGCGGGCTGCTCGCTAGGAGCGGCCTCCGGCTCCGCGCCCTCGGGGGCGCCGAACTGGGTGAAGTAGGCCCGCGTCGCCTCATCGACAGAGGCGGGGTCGCTCACGAAGCGCTCGTACAGCTCCATCAGGTAGCCGGCGTTGGGCCCGTGGAATTGCTGCAGCTGATTCATATTCCGGGTAGTTCCGTGTCTAATCTTAGTACTTCGTCCGAGCATGATTGCGAGATTCGCATGGCCTGGGTCGCCCACAAAGGGCGCCCTTACGCATTGCTGCGCAGCTTGTCGTTTCTAGACGATATTGTACCACGCTGGCCCTCACCCCCCAACCTCCTCTCCCTCGGGGGCAGGGCGGATGCAAAGTCTATGAACCGGATGTTTTGTCCACAGATGACGCCGATTTCCGGCCCATTTCTGGTTCCGAGGGCGTGCTAGGCGCAGTTGCTCTGGACTTTGCATCCGCCCTGCCCTCAGGGGGCATCGCGTTACCCACATGTGGATGCGCGCGGGCGTGGCGTGCCCCGAGCCGTCTGGACCACGAACGGCGCGAACGGGTGCGAACGGCTCGGGCGCCCATGTAACATGGGGGGGTAACGCGATGGCTCTTGCGGGCGAGGGGTTAGAGGGTGCGGGCCAGTTGTGCGCCGCCCGCTCCTGTGGTAGCATCGGGTCGCCTGAACACCCAATCTCACAAGCTAGGAGCTATAGCACCATGACAACCAGTAATCGCATCGCCACCCTAGAGCAGGTGCTGGCCGGGCTAATGCGCCGCTACCAGCAGCGCGTGCCCGACGTGGGCAAGCTCAGTACGGCCATGGTCGCCGAGGGCCTGATCGCCGGCCCCGACGCGATCGAGAACGACCACATCGCCTTTCGCACCATGGGTGTGCCGCAGCTTGGTATACGCTCGCTGGAGCGGCTCTTCCTGTACTTCGGCTACGAACGGCGCGACCGCTACGACTTCGCCACCAAAAAGCTGGACGCCTTCTGGTACGCCCCGCCCCGCAGCGACCTGCCGCGCATCTTCATCTCCGAGCTGCGCGTGGGCGAGCTGTCGCCCCAGGCCCAGGCTCTGATCACCAGCTACACCGACGAAGTGCGCGGCGACCCAGTGGACGCCCTGGAGCTCGACGATGCCGCACAGGTGGACAACTTCCTGCACCGTGGCCTCTGGCGCCTGCCCAGCTGGGCCGACTTCACGCGCCTGGGCGCGGAGAGCGAGTACGCCGCCTGGGTGATCTACAACCGCTACTACCTCAACCACTTCACCGTGACGATCCACAACCTGCCGGATGGCT
>JAYUYB010000911.1:0-6132 GCA_043752655.1 Chloroflexota bacterium | reverse complement strand
GTACCGATTGCACCAGAGTATAGCACGGCTACAGCGTTATTTAGCATCTGGCAAAAGGCGAGGCAGTGAGGGAGTAGCGTCTGAGGGGAGGGCGAGGATCGGCGGCGCGACGGGCTCACCAGCCACAAGGCGATCCATGGTGGCGCGCAGGGCGGCGAGGTCGAGCCCGTGGGCGTGTGCTGGGAGCGCCGCGAGGCGGGCGCGGCTTTTGGCCCAGTTGAGCTGCAGGCCGCGCAGGTTGCCCTGGCGCCACTTCACGAGGGCGGCGGCGGCCTGGATGATCGCCTTGAAGAAGAGCGCCTCGTCGCCCTCGGCCTCAAGCCAGCACGCCTCCCACTGCTCGTGGGCGTGCCAGTAGTGGCCCGCGTTGAATAGGCGTACACCTTCAAGAAAATGCGCTTGCTGCTGGTGATCGAGCATGTGAATCAAAAAGGGAGGGCTGGTGCCCTCCCTTGAACCGTTGTGCAAGAGGTTCTAGCCGCAGCTGCCGCAGCCACCGCCGCTGCTCGGGGCCTCGTCTTCGTCGGCGCCGCCGCTGGCGGGGCGGAACGAGTGGCCGCAGCCGCAGCTGGAGGCCGCGTTGGGGTTGTCGATCTTGAAGCCGCCGCCCATCAGGCTGTCGATGAAGTCGATCGAGGCGCCGTTAAGGTAGCCGGCGCTAATCGGGTCTACGATCACGCGCAGGCCAGCCGCGCTGAACTCGCTGTCGCCCTCGCGGGACTCGTCGTCGAAGGTCATACCGTACTGGAGGCCAGAGCAGCCGCCGCCCGCCACAAACACGCGCAGGCCGTAGCCGTCGAGCTCCTTCTCACGCATCATCGTGATTAGGCGGCTCGAGGCCGACTCGCTCACGTTGAGCATCGGCATCGGCATGGTGGGCATCAGCTCGATCAGGTTTCGCTCCATCGTGGCCATAGTCAGCTCCTCCCTAAAGAAAGCGCTTGTGGGCATCTCACGGCCCAGCGAAGGCCGCGCGAAGAATTGTTCGCTCGTAGTATAGCAGATCTCCGCGAGAAATGCTAGATAGTCCTATCGAAATAACCCCTGGGGGGTATGCCGCTACAGCACGGCCCGATCAAGCACCATGGCCGCAAAGAGCAGGGCTAGGTAGAGCAGCGAGTATTTGTAGAGGCCCCAGATGCTAGCCTGATCGCCTTTGCGCCAGGTGGCCCAGGCATAGCGTAAGAAGATCGCGCCAAGCACTGCCGCTGCTACCAGGTAGATCCAGCCCATGGCGCCAATCGCGGTGAGCAGCGCAGAGAGGGCCACGAGCATAGCCGAGTAGACCAGAATCTGCCAGCGCGTCTCGGCCTCACCCGCCACCACGGGCAACATGGGCACCCCGGCGCGGGTGTAGTCCTTCTGCTTCACCAGGGCCAGGGCCCAGAAGTGGGGCGGCGTCCAGTAGAAGATGATCGCGAACAGCACCACGGCCGCGAGGCTCAGGCTGCCCGTTACCGCCGTCCAGCCCACCAGGGGCGGGAGCGAGCCGGCGCCGCCGCCGATCACGATGTTCTGCCAGGTGCTGCGCTTGAGCCAGCGTGTGTAAAACAGCGCATAGTAGACGATCCCAAGTGTCGAGAATAGAGCCGCCAGTGGCGTGGTGAAGGCGAGCATCACCACGACCGAGAGCGCGCTCAGCAGCAGACCGAAGGCCATCGCGGCCTGGCGCGAGATCCGCCCGCTCGGCACGGGGCGGCGGCTAGTGCGGCCCATATTGACGTCGATATCGTGGTCGAAGGCGCAGTTGATCGCACCCGCGCCGCCCGCTGCCAGGTAGCCGCCAACCATAGTCCAGAAGACCAGCCAGAGCGAGGGCGCGCCCGCCTCGGTGAGATACATCGCGGACAGGGTGGTGAGCAGCAGCAGCGAGATCACCTTGGGCTTAGTGAGGCTGAGGTAGTCGCTCAGCAGCGAAGAGGTTGCGGCGGATGCATCTGACGACCGACCACCGACGACCGACGACCGTTGGGCGCCTGAGCGGCCATCATCTACGAGTGGGCGGCGGGTGGCCAGGACTGCAAGCACGAGGGCGGCGCTCCAGACCAGGGCGCCGAGCGCCACGCCGAAGCCCGCAGCAGCTGGCGGGAGCAGCAGCAGCCCGGCCTGGGCTGCGGTGAGGAGAAGCACAGCCAGAGAAAAGCGGACGAGCAGCTTGTCGTCGTGGCGCGAGCGCCAGGCCTGCCAGAGCGTGGCGCCGGCGAAGGCGATGGCCACAGCCACAGCCCCGATGGCGTTGGCGGGCACGATGGCAGCGGCGGCGGCGGTGGCCGCAGCGGCGGCGCGGGCGCTGAGGGCGAGCGTGAGCACGCCGATCGCGCCTGCCGACCACCAGGCCGTGGCGCTCAGGCGGCGGGCGGCGCGGAGGGCGCGCCCGCCGGACCGTTCAGCGCCCGCGCTAGGCTGGGCGAGCACGGCTACGGGCACCACCTGACAGGCCAGCACGAGCAGCGCGCCCGCCAGGTGCGACACATCGGCGGCGCCATAGAGGCGCAGCTGCACCATTGCGGCGCCGGCGCCAACCTGAAGCAGGCCGAGCAGCGGCGCGGCGATCAGGGGCAGGCGCGCCCAGCGCTCGGCGGCGGGAGTGCGCAGCGCGGCCAGCGCGCCCGCCACACCCAGCAGCATCGCCAGCAGCACTAGCAGCCGGTGTGCGAAGGCGAGCAAGACCAAAGGCGTGCCTGGCGCCAGCAGGGCATCGGTGCAGAGCGGCCATGTGGCGCAGCTGGCGGCGCTGTCGGTGGCGCTTACCAGGCCGCCCGAGGCGATGGCCGCAATGGTGGCCGCCGCGCCTGCAAGCGCGAGTCGGCGCAGGGAGCTACTGGGCATACGCTCGCTCATAGCAGCGCCCGGTAGGCAACAAAGAGCATTGCAGCGGTGAGCGCGGCAGTCGCAACCGTCCAGGCCATGTCGGCGCGGGCGTCGCTACGCGGCACGCCGGGCGGCAGCTCTACCGGCGCACGGCGCAGCCGCCACGCCGCGTGGACGAGCAGCGCCTGGCCGCCGACAACCACCGCGACGACGATCCAGAAGAGGGCCTCTTGCACCACGGACTCGCTTTCCAGACCAGGGGATGCTGCGCAGAATTAGATCGTGGGTTTATTCACAAGCGCACTGATTACGAAAATTATACCACGGCTAGACCACGCCGATCAACGCGCAGTTGCGCATCGGTATGCGATCTGACGGATCTGATACTAGCTCCCGCAGCACAACGCCAAGCTTCCTCGCGGCGCTCGGAATGACAAACATGAAGCTATTGCGCGTCGAACGTCTCGTCAACGGAGACACTGAAGCCAGCGAGGAGCTGCGAGGTGGCGCGCTCGCCACGCCCGAACAGGCCATGCTCAGCGTACGACGCGCCATCGAGCACGAGCACAGTGATCGTGTCGTTGAGAGGGTTGACGATCCAATATTCTGGGATGCCGGCCTCGGCATAATCCAGGCGTTTTTCCTCGGTGTCGCGCTTCGGGTTATCGGGGCTAACAATCTCTACAACCAGGTCGGCGCCCAGCCAGAACTCATTCTGCGCACGGGGATCATCCGCGTCGAGCACGAGCAGAAGATCAGGCTCGCGGAACTTCCCTGGACGAACCTGCAGGCGCAGTGGTGCGTAAAACAGCGCGCCGCCCTGAGGTCGCACGACTGCGAGCAAGCTCAGCAGCAAGAAGAGCGAGATAGCCTGATGGTTCATCGTCGGCATCGGCAGTACCTCGATCATGCCATCAGTGAACTCGATCAATTGATTGGTCTGGTTGGTTAACTTAAGGTACTGCTCCACGCTCCAGAGCCCTTGCAGCGGCTCCAGGTCGATCTCGTCGGTGGCTCCATTCGGCCAGCTCATACGTAGAATTGGGGCGTTTGTGGTAGCGATCATCACCCGTCCCTTCGCTCAGGTCGCTGCGGGGATCACCACGGGCAGTATACGCCGTGGCCCACGGCGCTGCAATGGCGCGCTGGATCAGCGCCCCACAAACTCTAGCTCTGCATTGCCAAGCCTGATGCGGTCGCCGCTGCGCAGCGGGTGAGCGCTGCCGGGGGCTACGCTCTGCTCGCCCACGCGGGCGGTGCCGTCGCTGTCGGGCAGCAAGGCGAGCTCGAAGCCATCGCCGGCGCGACGCACCACGGCGTGGCGCCAGGCGACGCCGCTATCGGGCAGGTAGAGGTCGTTGCCGTCGTAGCGCCCGATCGTGGCTGTGTCTGTCACCTCACGCACGAGCCCAGCCTGCTCGCCGCCCACCACGCGCAGCTCGGCGCGGGCGAGCACCTGGCGGGCCAGGGGGATGAGGGCGCCGATGCAGGCGCCAATGATCACCAGGCCGAGGCCGCCGATCCAGACCTGCGCGGCCCCGCTGGCGGTCAGGAACAGCCGCGTGAGCCCCTCGTAGAGCAGGCCGCCGGCGAGGCCGCCCGCAAGGCCACCAAGTGCGGCGTAGGAAGCGCGCAGCGGTCGCCGACTTACTAACAAGTCGCCCGCGCCGATCAGCAGGCCGAGCAGCATCCAGCTGAGGGCGCGCCCCTCCCAGCCGCCGCTCAGCGCAAAGAAGACCGACTGGGCCAGCAGCATGCCGAGCGCGCCAAAGAGTAGCCCTGCCAGGCCGCCGAGGATGCCGTCGCGCAGCGCACGGGCCGGCTTGCGCTTGACCATCGCGCCGTCGGCGGCGGCCACCAGGGCGCCGAGGCAGGCCCCGAGGCCGGCGCCCACAGCGAGGGCCGCCAGCCAGACGCCCCAGGTCTGCGTGGCGACGGCGCCCACCAGCCACCAGCCCGCCAGGCCGCCGAATGCGCCGAAGATCGCCGAGTAGTAGACCTGCAGCTTCTTGCTCATGATTACTCCAATGTAGCCGAACACCGGGCGTTTTATCCGCAGATGACGCAGATGACGCAGATGACGCAGATTTCCGATCTATTTTTCACCCCAACCGGCTATCGGCTATTCCTGAGCTGCGCCGCAGCGCGAGCAAAAGCGCGCGCTGACGCGCAGCGGGGTGGCGCAGCTCGCGCAGCGGCGCACATCGGCGACAAGGGTGGTTGGGGCTAGGGCAGGCGCGGCGGGGCCGACCGAAGTCACCAGCACGGGCGCGGCACCATCTGGCTGGTAGCTGCCCACTAGCGGGGCGGGCACGCGGCCCTGAGCGCGACGGTGGCGCAGGGCAGCGGGGAGCAGCAGCAGCCCGGCCAGGGGCACAAGCAGCGCCACGCCCACCAGCGGGCTGGAAACCACGTTGATCAGGTGGCGCTCGGTGTAGCCGCCGGCCGCCTCAGAGCCGCCCACGCTCACGCGAATGTCGCGGCGCGTACCGTCGTAGAAGGGGCGCGGGCTGATGTAGCTCAGCCGATACTCGCGCTGCACCGCAGCGGCAAGATCGGTGTAGAGCCCTGCCAGCTCAGCGGCCTGCGGGGCGTACAGATAGCGCCCGCCGGTCTCGTCGGCGAGCTGCTGGAGCACCGCCTCGTCGATGCCGTCGGCGGCGCCGAGGCCAACCACGGCCACGGGCTGGCCGGCGGCCTGGGCGTAGGCGATGGCCTCGCTGAGCGTGGAGCGGCTGCCCTCCTCGTCGGGGCAGTTATCAAACGGCACGCTGCAATCCTGGCCGTCGGTGAGCACCAGCAGCAGTTTGCGCCCGCCCTGGGCGCGCAGCTGCTCCACGCCCGCCACCACGGCGTCGTAGAGCGCGGTGCCGCCGCTGGGGCGCAGCCGCTCGATCGCGTCCTGAAGCTCGCCCTGCTCGCCCGTGAAATCGGACAGCGTCTCGATGTCGGAGCTGGAGCTAAAGCCGATCAGCGCCGCCTGGTCGCCGGGGCGCATCAGATCAACGAAGGCGGAGGCAGCGTCGCGGGCGCCGTCGAGCTTACCGTCGTCGTCCATGCTGCCGGAGCGATCCACGACCAGCACGCTGGTGACGGCCTCGCCGCCGGCGCCGCCAAACGCCGAAAGCTCCACGGGAGCACCGTCCTCGGTGAGCGTGAAGTCGTCTGAAGCGAGGCCCAGCTGGGGGTTGCCGGCGTCGTCGAGGGCGGAGACGTAGAGCGTGATCTCGGGGTAGGCGCTGGGATCAACCTGCTCCACGCGCATCTGGCCCGCCGCAGCGGGCAGGGGCGCAGGGCGCGCCAGGGCCGACGCAACGAGCA
>JAYUYB010000910.1:0-6142 GCA_043752655.1 Chloroflexota bacterium | reverse complement strand
ATTCAAAGTCACCTGGATCGGCTTCTGGTTCAACATCCCCGGCGTGACGCTCGACCCCACCAAGGTGGCGACGGACTTCATCAATGAGGGCAGCGACGTGATCATCTCGGGCATCGACACCACCGAGGGCATCGTCGAGGCGAACAAGGCCACCGAGGCGGGCAAGCAGACCTGGGCCGTGCCCTACGACTTCAAAGATTCATGCAAGCAGGGCGAGGCGGTCTGCCTGGGCGTGCCCTTCTTCAACTGGGGCCCGCGCTACACCGAGATCATCGCCGACGCCAAGGCCGGGACGTTCGAGTCGCAGTGGGAGTGGCTCGGGCCAGACTGGAGCGACATGAACAACCCCGACACGAGTATGATCGGCTTTGTGAAGGGCCCGGCGCTCACCGCCGAGAACGCGACACACCTGGACGAGTTTATGGGCAAGCTCGCCGACGGTAGCCTGAACCTGTTCAGCGGCCCCCTGAGCTACCAGGACGGCACAGTCTACGTTGCTGATGGCGCCACCGCCACCGACGAGCAGATCTGGTACACCGAGCAGCTGCTCCAGGGGATTGAAGGGCAGAGCGCACCGTAACCAAGACAAGGAGACAAGGAGACAAGGAGACAAGGAGCGCCTATCGGAGTACGAGGGGTGTCTCCCTGTCTCCCTGTCTCCCTGTCTCCCTGTCTCCTTGTCTCCCTGTCTCACCATGGAAATCGCCGTCCACAACCTCACCAAGCGCTTCGGGCCCGTCTGCGCCAACGACGGGCTCTCGCTGCGCTTTGCCGAGGGGCAGATTCATGGGGTGCTGGGCGAGAACGGCGCCGGCAAGAGCACCCTGATGAAGCTGATCTCAGGCTTTATGCGCCCAGAGTCTGGCACGATTCAGCTTGGCGACCGGACGGCGGCGCTCGGCGGCCCCGGCGACGCGCTGCGTGCGGGTGTGGGTATGGTCCACCAGGAGCCGCTGGATCTGCCGGGCTTTACGGCGCTGGAGAATCTGCTCTGCGCCGCGCCGCGCTGGGCGCTGCCCACGCTGGCGGAGGCGCGCGCGACGCTCGGTGTGCTGGCGAAGCGGCTTCAGTTTAATCTGGAGGCAGACGCGCCGGTGGCGAGCCTGACGGTGGGCCAGCGGCAGCAGCTGGAGATTATTCGGCTGCTGGCCTGCGGCGCGCGGGCGCTCATCCTGGACGAGCCGACCACCGGGATCACCGCAGCACAGGCGCGCGCGCTGTTCGCCGCGCTGCGCCGCCTGGCCGCCGAGGGCAACACGGTGCTGTTTGTCTCGCATAAGCTCGACGAGGTGGCCGAGCTCTGCTCCACGGTGAGCGTGCTGCGCGCCGGCAAGCTGGTGGGCGAGCAGATGGCGATGCCTGTGCCGCAGGAGCGGCTGCTCGGCATGATGTTTGGTGGCGCCCCAGAACGCTTCCGGGCAGGTGTGGAGGGGAGCCTTCCCGGAAGCTCATCCCGGAGCGCCTGGCGGCTGGATGGGGTGACGGCCAGCGCGGGGGCGGTGGCGCTGCGCGACCTGACGCTAGAGCTGCCGGCGGGGCGCGTGCTGGGGCTGGCGGGTCTGGATGGGAGCGGCCAGCAGATCCTGCTGCGGCTGCTTGCGGGCCGCCTGCGCCCCAATACGGGCCGGGTGCTCGTGGGCGGCACGGATCTTACCGGGGCGTCGGCGCGCGTGTACCGCGCTGCGGGCGTTGAGTATCTGCCCGCCGACCGGCTTAAGGACGGGGTGATCGGCGCGCTCTCGCTCACGGAGCACTTCGCCCTACTGCAGCGCGGCGCCCTAGTGGACAGGGCTGCGGCCGAGGGCCAGGCCCGCGCGGCGATCGCGGCCTACGCGATCAAGGCCACGCCGCTCACGCCGATCAGCTCGCTGTCCGGCGGCAACCAGCAGCGCGCCATGCTGGCCCTGGTGCCCGATGGCACGCGCGGCCTGGTGTGCGAGCAGCCTACGCGCGGACTCGATGTGACCTCGGCGCGGGCGATCTGGCGGCGCATCCTGGAGCGCCGCGCCGCCGGCTGCGCCGTGGTCTTCGCCTCCGCCGACCTCGACGAGCTGCTGGAGTACAGCGACGAGCTGCTGGTCTTCTTCGGCGGCCAGCTCTCGCCGCGCCTGCCACGGGCCGGGCTGAGCGCCGCCCGCCTCGCCGAGCTGATCGGCGGGGTTGGGTTCCCAGCGTAGAGCGTAAAACGCCGGGCAGGGCATGTTCTCCACAGATGCCACCAATTTCCAGCGCATTGCTGGCCCCAACTCAGAATCTATGCAGACACCAGAGGCCGACATGCAGCAGAGTCCACCGCCGGGTGAGGGCTCTGGCCGCTCTATGTTCTCCGTTCTCCGTTCTACGTTCCTGCCCTTGGCTGGCGCCCTGATGCTCACCACGCTGGCGCTGCTGAGTACCGGCGTGGCGCCGCTAGAGGCGTATCGCATCCTGCTGTTCGGTGCGCTCAGCAGCCCCATCCGGGCCAGCGATATGCTGATGCTGGCCGCGCCGCTGCTGCTGTGCGCCGCCGGGCTCACCCTAACCTTTGGTGCCGGGCTCTACAACTTGGGCGTGGAGGGCCAGCTGGCGCTCGGCGCCGTGGCGGCGATGGTGCCGCTGCGCCTGTTTCCCGACCTGCCCCCGCCGCTGCTCTGGGCGCTCTGCTTCGCCTGCGCAGCGGCCGGCGGGGCGCTCTGGGCGCTGCTCTGCGCCGCCCTGCGCCTCGGCGCCCACGTGAGCGAGATCTTCGCCGGCCTCGGGCTGAACTTTCTAGCCAGCGGGGTGGCGCTCTACCTGGTGCTTGGGCCGTGGCGGCGCACCGGCAGCGCCTCCATGTCGGGCACCGAGCTGCTGCCGCAGGCGCTCTGGCTGCCCACGATCGGCACGCTGCGCCTGGCACCCATCGCCCCGCTCATCGCCCTGCTCGCAGTCGCCCTGGTCTGGTGGGCGCTGGCGCGCAGCCGCTGGGGCCTGGAGCTGCGAGCGGTGGGCCTGAGCCCAGAGGCCGCTGATCGGCTCGGGGTGCCGGCGCCGCGCCGCATGGCCGAGTCGCTGGCGGCCTGCGGGGCGCTGGCAGGTATGGCCGGCGCCATCCAGGTGCTCGGGGTGTTTCACCAGCTTATCCCGAATATCTCCAGCGGGGTGGGGCTGCTGGCGCTGCTGGTGGTGCTGCTGGTGCAGGCTCGCCCCGCCTGGGTGCTGCCGGTTGGCGTGGCCTTCGCCTGCTTCAGCGTGGGAAGCCTGCAGCTGCCGCTCACGCTGGGGGTGGACAGCAGCATCGCCGGGGTGCTTCAGGGCACGCTGGTGCTCTGCGCGCTGCTGGCGCGCGGGCTGTCACGACGGTGAGACAAGGGAACAGGGGACAGGGAACAGGGAACAGGGCCGCCGCAGGCTGAGTGCTGAGTGCTGAGCGCTGCAAAATGCAAAAGCCGGGCAGGTCTGGCTGCAATCTGCAATCTGCAATGAAGGTAGCACCGTGGATCAACTGATCATCACGCTTGCGGCGGTGCTGGCGGGGGCCGCGCCGCTGATCTTCGCCACCATGGGCGCCACCATCGGCGAGCGGGCGGGGGTGATCAATCTCTCGCTCGACGGCACGGTGCTGCTGGGCGCGATGGTTGGCTTCGCCGTGGCCCTCACCACCGATAACGTCCCGCTTGGCTTCGGGGCCGCCGCCCTAGTGGGCGCCCTCGTCGCCCTCGTGCTCTGCTTCCTCAGCCTGAGCCTCGGCCAGTCGCAGACGGCGGTGGGCTTTGTGCTGGCCCTGCTCTGCACCGAGCTCTCGTCGTTCTTCGGGGCGCCGTTTGTGCGCGTGCCGGGGCCGTCGGTGCCCTTTGCGCCCATCCCAGGGCTGGGTGCGATCCCGCTGCTCGGGCCGCTGCTCTTTCGCCACGACCTGATGATCTACGCGAGCTTCCTGCTGATCCCGCTCACCTGGTGGCTGCTCTTCCGCACCAGGCTCGGCCTCACGCTGCGCGCGCTTGGGGAGCGGCCCCAGGCGGCCTTCGCCCGTGGCGTGCCGGTTACGCGTATGCGCTACCTGGCCACCATGGCTGGCGGCGCCCTGGTCGGCATCGCTGGTGCGGCCTACTCGCTGGATCTGAAGCAGGGCTGGAGCTACCGCCACACCTTTGGCGCGGGCTGGATCGCCCTGGCGATTGTGATCTTTGGCGGCTGGCGCCCCTGGCGCGTGGCGCTCGGCTGCTACCTGTTTGCCGCGCTCGAGATCCTGGCCCTGCGCTCGCAGAGCGCCCTGCCCGGCCTGCCCACGCAGGTCTTCCAGGTGGCGCCCTTCGCTCTGATGATCGTGGTGCTCGCCCTGGTGAACCTTGCGACGACGCCGGCCGCCACGCGCCGCATCGCCGCTCTGCCGAAGCCCCTGCGCCGCCCCGTGCAGGCGGTCGTCGATCGGCTCGCCGCCCCGCCGCCCGCCGCCCTTGGCCAGCCCTTCGAGCGACCGTAGGCGCGTGCGATAGCCGATAGCCGATAGCCGATAGCCGATAGCCGATAGCCGATAGCCACACACCCGCCCTCAGGGCGTCGGGCGTCACAGCTGGCTATGGATTCCCGAGAACTTGCACTACCCGCGCACGACGAGCTGGCAGCCGGTGCGCTCTGTGAAGGCATGGGAGGCGGCGTCTAGGGCCTCGGCGCTGCACGCGCCCTGGGTCTTTACGGCAACCTCGCGGGTTGTGGGCTGGATCGCGGGCGTGCTCACGGCGATAAGGCCGGCGGGCAAGGCCTCGCGCGCGGCCTGCATCAGCGCTTCCTGGTGCGGCTGCGGCCAGAGCCGCACGCTCCAGCCGATGAAGCCTGCCAGCTCGGCCAGCCGCTCGGCGTAGCGCGCCCGCGCCGCCTCTGGGAAGTGGAAGCGCAGCGTCACGGTGAGCGAGCTCTGATCGGCGCTGGCCTTGTAGCAGCCGCTCTCTGGTCCGAACCAGCCGCGAGCGCTGTTGAGCGCGAAGTTCAGCTCGCTCGGCTGCGACCCTGGCGGCGGCGCAAAGCCCTCGTCGCCCTCGCCCGCCTGTGGCGCGCTCGGCGCCAGCCCCGGCGCCCTGATGCTCAGGCGCAGGCCGGTGCGCGCGGCGAAGCTCGCCTCGGCGGCGGCGATGGCCTGGGGGTCGGCCGCGCCCGCCACGCGCAGCTCCACCCGCCCAGCGTCGAGAAAGATCGCCGGGGCGCGCTCGGCGCTGAGCCCTGGCGGCATGGCGGCCAGCGCGGCTGCGGCGAGCTGCCCCTGGTGCGGCTGCGGCCATACCGTTACGGGCACGCCTAGCTCGCCGCTGATGCGCGTGATAAGCGCGGAGTCGCGGGTGGTGGCCACGGCGGGGAAGAAGTAGCGCAGCGTCACCGCGCCGCTGTCGGCGTCCACACCGCGCTGGTAGAGATCGTCGGCGTGGGCGAGCTGCCGGTCCACCACGGCGAGGATGGCGGCGCTGTCCGGTCGCGGGCCGCTGCGGCGGGCTGCGCCGCCAGCCTGGGCACGGCGCACCTCTGCTGGTGCTGGCAGCCGCCAGAGGCCGGGGGCGTGGGGCAGCGCCACAAAGCAGGGGCTGCCGGACTCCAGCGCGTCCGCAAGGTTCGCCTCCTCGTCGGCGGCGGCCTGGGTGCCATACCAGGCCCGCGCCAGCTCGCGCAGGCTCATGGCCTGCACGCCAGAGCCGTCGCGCAGGGTGGCCCAGAGCCGCTCCAGCCCGTGGGCGTCGGGCACATCGCCATCGCCCACAGGGCCCAGGGGCGAGGTGGGCGGCTGCTCCGGCGCCACCACGCGCCGCCCGCCGCGCGCGGAGGGGGCGACCGTGAGCGTCTGTCCATCCTGGGGCTTCAGCACCTCGGCGAGGCCGCGCAGGCGGGCGGCGAGCGCGGCGCGCGCCTCGGGGTCGCCGTGCACCAGAGCCACCGCGCGGGGCTGGAGGGCGCGCACCAGGGCTGCCAGCTCATCGCCGTCGGCGTGGGCGCTCAGGCTATAGCGCCCCACCTGGCAGGCCACGGGCAGCTCGCGCCCGTTCAGCGTAAGGCGGCGGGCCTCGGGCGCGGCGTCGGCCAGATCGAGCAGGCGCCGACCGGGGGCCTCGTCGTCGAGGTAGCCGCTGAAGAGGATAGCGGCCTCGGGCTGGCCCACCAGGCGCTCGGCGTACCAGACCGACGGCCCTCCCGTGAGCAT
>JAYUYB010000909.1:0-2411 GCA_043752655.1 Chloroflexota bacterium | reverse complement strand
CTGGAGACAAGGAGACCGGGAGCGCCTAACGGAGTACGAGGGGTCTCTCCCGGTCTCCTTGTCTCCTTGTCTCCTTGTCTCCCGGTCTCCTTGTCTCCTTGTCTCCCGGTCTCCTTGTCTCCTTGTCTCCTTGTCTCCCGGTCTTCCTCTACCCCCACTCCGGCAGATACGCCATGTCGCGGCGGGCCTTCTTGCCGAGGATGGTGAGCGAGATACGGCGATACTCGTCGCGCTCGTCGCGCTCCAGGAAGCCATCGTCGAGCAGGCGCTCCACCAGATCCTCGATGGCGCTCAGGCTGAGGTGGCGCAGGGCGCCGTGCTCAGGCAGCCGATCCGGCTCCACCGGGCTGTTCGCGCCGCCCTTCAGCGCCCGCGCCAGCCCGCTGCGGCCCATGGCGAAGGGCATGTTGCCAAGCCCGTCGAGCACGCGCCGCACGTCCGAGCGCGCGTCGGACTCGTCGCGGGCCGAGGGGCCAGCGGGCGCGCGGCTCCCTGCGCGCACGATGCGCACGCCGGCACCGCCCTGAGGCGCGCAGATGTCGCAGGCGGTGCGGCAGGCTGCCAGGCGCTGCCCGAAGTGGGCGGACAAGGCGCGATGGCGGCACTCGGTGGAGCGGGCGTAGCCGGCCATCGCCTCCACGCGCTGCTCCTGGCGCCCCTTGTAATCTTTCAGCAGCCGCTCGATGCGCTCGGCCACGTCCGCTGGGGCGGGCAGCAGCTCTAGCAGCGGCTGGCGCGGGCCGCCGCGGTAGCGCAGGAAGCCCGCGTCGTGCCAGACCAACAGCAGCCCCTCCAGCTCGGCCGGCCCCAGCTCGGCCCGCTCGGCAAGCAGCAGCAGATCCACGTCCATAGGTGCGCCGACGGCGAGGCCCGCCGTTTCGGCCAGGCGGGCGGCCAGCGCGTCTGGGGCGGGGGCGCCGGTAAGCGTGAGCGTGGCGCGCTCGGGCAGATCGAAGTGGCGGCGCAGCAGCCCCACCCGCTCCAGCATGCTCAGGCCAACGCGCACCAGCGTGTCGTCCTCGCCGGGCAGGCCGCGCTGCAGCTGCGCCATGTCCACCACGTCGAAGCGGCCACGCAGCAGGCGGCGCACGGCCTTGTACAGCTCGCGCAGCTGATCGCGGGTGAGCGCCTCCTCCTCCAGCCAGGTGGTGAGGCGGGCCTTGTCGCTGGCGGCGTAGAGCAGCACGCAGGTGGCGGGCCGGCCATCGCGCCCCGCACGTCCCGCCTCCTGGTAGTAGGCCTCCACCGACTGCGGCAGGTTGTAGTGGACGATGGCGCGAATGTCGGGCTTGTCGATGCCCATGCCGAAGGCCACGGTGGCCACTAGCACACGCGTCTCGCCCGCCATAAAGCGCTCCTGGGTGGCGTCGCGGTTAGGCACCTGGGCGTGGTAATGGTCGGCGGAGATCCGGGCGCCGCGCAGGGCCTCGGCCAGCTCCTCGCAGGCCTGGCGTGCGCGGGCGTAGACGATCATCGGCCCCTCGATCTTGCGGCAGATCTCGATCAGGGCCTTGAGCTTCTCGTCGCGGTTGCCCGCCCGCAGCACCTGGAAGTAGAGGTTCGGGCGAAACACCGAGGCTACCACCGTCTCGCTCTCGCCAATAGCGGCGCGGATCTCGCTCTGGGTCTCGCGGGTGGCGGTGGCCGTGAGCGCGAGAATCGGCGGGCGGCCCAACTCTTCCAGGGCCTGCCCGATGAAGAGATAGTCGGGGCGAAAGCTCATGCCCCACATGCTCAGGCAGTGCACCTCGTCGATCACGAAGAGCGAGACGCCGCAGCGCTTGAGGGCGTGCAGAAACGCGCGCTGGCGCAGGCGCTCCGGGGCGATGTAAACGAGCTTGTACTGGCCGGCGGCGAGGCTGCGCATGCGCGCCGTAAGCTCGCTCAGGCTCAGGCTGGAGTTGATCACGGTGGCCCGCTCGCGTGCCTCGGGCGGCAGGCCGTCGATCTGATCTTTCATGAGCGCAATCAGGGGGCTGACAACAACGGTGGCCTGGGGCAGCAGCATGGCCGGGAGCTGGTAGGTGAGCGACTTCCCGGCGCCTGTGGGCATCACGGCGAATGTGGGCTGGCCAGCCAGCACTGCGTGGATCACGCGGGCCTGATTGGGCCGAAAGTCGCTGAGGCCGAACAGCTCGCGCAGCATCGTGTAGGCGTTGTCGGGCAGCAGGACCGAGGGCTGAGTGTTGAGTGCTGAATGCTGAGCGTCGGATGGGGTGTTCAGTACCTGGGCGTGCGCAGGATTTTCGTGCGGTTCCGTGCCTGAGATACCGAGGGCCGCGGCGACGGTGGCGCGGTCGGCCAGCTCCTGGGTGGCGAGCTGGGCGCGCAGGGTGGGGATAGCCTCGGCGTCCTCGGCGAGCTCGGCGGCCCGCAGCAGAATCTGGAGATCCTGCACGCCCGGCGTATAG
>JAYUYB010000908.1:0-2412 GCA_043752655.1 Chloroflexota bacterium | reverse complement strand
TTGCGGCCGTGCCAAGCACCCCCTGGAGGCCTGGAATCTCCCCGTAGTAGCCCTCGTCGCCCGAGAGCAACTCGTAGACGGCGCGTCCCATTGCTGCTTGAATGTAGTCGGTTAGCATGCTCCGTCTCCTTCGGTTGGCCTGCCGCGCCGTGGCGGGGTGGCCTCCCAGCGGCGGGCAAGGGCCTCAACGCTTGACGCACGGATGAGCCACTGCCCGCCGCGGCTGTCTGGGCCGATGCGCTGGCCCTGTAGCGCGCCCTGCTTCAGCAGGCGCAGCACGTAGGCTGCGGAGCGTTCCAGCCGCGCCGCAGCCACCTCGGTCGTGATTAGATCAGCGTCCATCAGCGCTTCCTTTCGAGCGGGTCATCGTCGCGGCGCTGGCGGTCCTGCCAGAAGGGCCAGATCAGACGGTTGAGCCGCCGGTAAAACTCCTGCGCCAACGCACGCAAGTACCAGACGATCCAGACCCAGCCGGTGTTCGTTTTGGATTGACAGAACCGTTTCCCGACTGCTTTATTGTATCACACGTCGAATAATATTTAAGGGCCAGGCTAGCCCGATGTGACGCCAAAAAGCGGTATATGCCAAGCATGGGCTGTGGCCCGCTGCTACGGATAAATCCCCCGCGTAGTGACGGCATCAGCCACGCGCTGCACGGCGATCAGGTGGGCGGCGGTGCGCAGATGGATGCCGCGCTCCTGGGCCACATGCAGCACGCTCCGGAAGGCGTTGTCGATCACACGTTCCAGCTGGGCGTTCACCTCAGCCTCGCTCCAGAAGAACTCCTGGAGGCCCTGGACCCACTCGAAGTAGCTGACGATCACGCCGCCGGCGTTGGCCAGAATATCGGGCAGCACGAAGGTGCCCTGGTCGAAGAGGATCTCGTCGGCGTCGGGGGTGGTGGGGCCGTTGGCGGCCTCGGCCACGATACGGGCGCGCACGCGCGCGGCGTTCTCGCCCGTGATCGAGCCGCCGAGCGCGGCGGGCACTAAAATGTCGCAGTCCAGCTCGATCAGCTCGGCGTTGCTGATGTTGTCGCCCTGGGGGCAGCCGCGCAGCGAGCCGGTGTTGCGCTTGTACTGCAGCAGGTTGATCGGCCGCAGGCCGCGCGGGTTATAGACGCCGCCCTGGCTGTCCGAGACCGCAACCACGATTGCGCCAAGGTCGTGGAACATGCGCGCCGTGTTGGCGCCCACGTTGCCAAAGCCCTGGATGGCAATGCGTGCGCCCTCGAGCTTGAGATCCAGGTGGCGGGCGGCCTCGCCGAGAATCGCGATAATGCCGCGCGCCGTGGCCTCGTTGCGCCCCTCGGAGCCACCGATGTTCAGGGGCTTCCCGGTGACAATCGCGGGCACGGTGTAGCCCTGGTGCATGGAGATCGTGTCCATGATCCAGGCCATGATCTGCGGATTGGTATTCACGTCGGGGGCGGGGATATCCCGATCTGGCCCGATGAAGAGACTGATCTCGGTGGCGTAGCGCCGGGTAAGGCGCTCGATCTCATCCTGCGAGAGCAGCTTGGGATCCACCACCACAGCGCCTTTAGAGCCGCCGTAGGGCAAATTGGTAACGGCGCACTTCCATGTCATCCACATAGCGAGGGCGCGCACATCGTCGAGCGTCACGTCGGGGTGGTAGCGGATGCCGCCCTTGACCGGGCCGCGCGAGAGATTATGCTGCACGCGGTAGCCGGCAAACATGCGCGTGCTGCCGTTGTCGAGCTTTACGGGGAAGTTGACGGCGAGCTCGCGCTGGGGGGAGCGCAGGATGCCACGCAGGCCTGGGGATAGCTCAAGCAGGTCGGCGGCGAGATCGAACTGGCGCCGCGCGATGGTGTAGGCGGTCTCAGGCTGGTGGACAATGGTGTCCATTACCATAGTGGCGTTTCCTCCTCAGCAGTGAGTTGGTCGGCGTCTGGCCGGTCGCGACAGCATCGGCGCGACGGCATAATTGTACCACCTGGGCGACGATTCGGTATACAATACGTGTGAGTGTGCAGCAGACCCAAAGGACACAGAGCAGTATGACTGAGACACCTGTAGTGGGCGCCCAGGCCCCCGAGTTTACCGCCACCACCGATAGCGGCGCCAGCGTGCGCCTGGCCGATTTTCGCGGCAAGAAGGTGATCCTCTACTTCTACCCGAAGGATGATACGCCTGGCTGCACCTCGCAGGCCTGCGGCTTCCGCGACCAGTACCTGGCGATCGAGGAGCGCAACGGGGTGGTGCTGGGTGTAAGCCCGGATGGACAGAAAGCCCACGCGAAGTTCCGCACCAAGCATAACCTGCCGTTCACGCTGCTGGTAGACGAGGACCACGCCATCTCCGAGGCGTATGGCGTGTGGGACGAGAAATCCATGATGGGCCGCAAGTACATGGGCGTGACGCGCAGCCACTTCGTGATCGACGAGGC
>JAYUYB010000907.1:0-2413 GCA_043752655.1 Chloroflexota bacterium | reverse complement strand
CACCTGTGGAGCTGCTGCCCGAGCGCGTGAGCCTGGCCGAGCTGCACGCTGCGGGCGCGCCGACGCACGGGGGCGAAGCGCTGGCCGCCCCAATTGGGCGCGAGAGCCTCGCCCTTGGCACGGCCTGGCTGCTGCTTGGGCGCGAGACGCCTCACGCGCTTGTGGTTGGGGCGCGGCGCAGCGGCAAGACCGGCGCGCTCCTGGCGATGGCGCACGCGCTTGCGGCGCGCTACGGCCCCGACGAGCTGCGGCTCTACCTGCTAGACGGGCCGCGCGGCGGGCTGGCCGCGCTACGCAAGCTGCCGCACCTCGCCCACTACGCCGACGACGACTCCGCTGCCGCCGCGCTGAACGCTGCGTTGCGCGAGCTGCGCGAGCCGGGCGCGGCCCGCCGCCTGATCCTGGTAGACGACTACACGCTCTGCCGGGAGCGTATGCGCGCCCAGCTCGCACAGAGCTACGGCGGCGAGCCCAACCTGTTCGGGACGCTCTGCGAGATCGCGCAGGTTGGCGGCCAGCGCGGAGAGCACCTGCTCCTGGCGGCCGGCATCACCTACGCCGACGACAACCTGCTGCGCGCCCTGGACGCTGGCCGCTCGGGATTGCTGCTCTGGCCCGGCCGCTACGACAGCGGGATGCGCCTGCTTGGCGTGGCGCTGCCCCTGGCCGACCAGCGCGGCGCCGAGCAGCCCCCAGGCCGGGCGCTGCTGGTGCGCGAGGACGAGCAGCGCCTGGTGCAGATGGCACGCGCCTAACGACCGACAGGAATCCAAAAGCCAAAATGGAATAACCCTATGAAGCAGCGCACCGAGAGCCTGACCGTCACGCTCCACTGGCTCGCCGAGAGTGGCGAGCAGACCTCGAATATCGTCTGCGAGGACAGCCCGCCAGCGCAGCTGATCCCGCTGCTGCTGAGCGGCTGCGGGCTGCCGCTGGCCGACGCGAGCGGGCGCACCCACCGCTACGCGCTGCGCATGGGCGGGTCGGCAGGGCGCCCGCTGCGCCACAGCGAGCCGGCGAGTGCGCAGGGCGTGCGCAGCGGCATCCACCTCTGGCTCAGCGCGTGCGGCCCTGAGGGCGCGCGCCGCTGCCTGCTCGCCCTGCCCGATGGGAGCGAGCTGCTGCTGCCGCGCGCCGGGGCTACGCTTACCCGCGCCTGGCTGCTCCAGGCTCTGGCGCTGCTCAACCCCGAGGGCCACGTGCGCGAGCTGGCCCTGCTGGAGCGGCGCGACTCGCGCTATCGCTACGTGTCGAACCGCCCGCACTGTAGCGCCTGCCCCAACGCCAGGGGCGGCTGGTCGGTAAGCACCGGGCGCTCTGATGTGGCCACCCTGCTCAACGGCAAGCGCCTGCCGCTCGGCGCCCTGGAGCCGCTTGGCGATGGCGACCGCCTGACTCTCGGCGACGACGGGCTGGAGCTAGCGGTGGCGCTGCTCGGCGAGACTGTGTAAGCCCATCACGAGTGGCCGCGCACGCTGCTCGGCTGATACGGCTCCTCCAGGCTGGCGATCTCGGCCTCGCTCAGCTGGAGCTCCAGGGCGGCAATGGCGTCTTCCAGCTGATACATCTTGCTGGCCCCGATGATCGGCGCCGCGACTCCGGGCTTGTGAAGCATCCACGCCAGCGCAACCTGGGCGCTGTTCACCCCGCGCTGCTCCGCCAGCTCCCGCACCCGATCCACGATCGTGTAGTCGGCGTCGGTGTAGTAGGCGTGGGAGAGCTGGTCGGTACGCCCGCGCACGGTGGCCGCGTCCTCGCCACGCGGCCGGTTGCCCGTTAGAAAGCCGCGCGCAAGCGGGCTCCAGGGGATCAGGCCCACGCCCTGGTCGAGACAAAGCGGGATCATCTCGCGCTCCTCCTCGCGGTAGATTAAGTTGTAGTGATTTTGCATCGAGACGAAGCGCGCCCAGCCGCGCCGCTCCTGGATGCCAAGCGCCTGCATGAACTGCCAGGCCCACATGCTGGATGCGCCCAGGTAGCGCGCCTTGCCAGCCTTCACCACATCGTGCAGCGCCTCTAGCGTCTCCTCAATGGGCGTCTCGTAGTCGAAGCGGTGGATCTGGTAGAGGTCCACATAGTCGGTGCCGAGGCGGCGCAGCGAGGCGTCGATCGAGGCCATGATGTGCTTGCGGGAGAGGCCGCGGTCGTTGGGCCGATCACTCATGGGCTGGTAGACCTTGGTGGCGATCACCAGGTCGTCGCGGCGGGCGAAGTCGCGCACGGCGCGGCCGAGCACCTCCTCGCTGGCGCCGAGCGAGTACATGTCGGCGGTGTCGAAGAAGGTAATGCCGAGCTCAAGGGCCCGCGCGATGAAGGGGCGGCTGGCGGCCTCGTCGAGCACCCACTCACGCCACGTCGGCGTGCCATACGTCATGCAGCCCAGACAGATCCGCGACACCTTCAGCCCCGTGCG
>JAYUYB010000906.1:0-6162 GCA_043752655.1 Chloroflexota bacterium | reverse complement strand
AGCACCGCTCGCTGTGCTCGCTTGGGAGACAAGGAGACAAGGAGCGCCTAACGGCATACCCGGACTGTCTCCTTGTCTCCTTGTCTCCTTGTCTCCTTGTCTCCTTGTCACCCTGTCACCCTGTCACCCTGTCACCCTGTCACCCTGTCACCTTGTCACCTTGTCACCTTGTCATTATCATCGGCGGCGGCCTCGCCGGCCTCAGCGCCGCCCACAGCCTTGCCGAGCGCGGGCTGGCGCCGCTGCTGCTGGAGGCAGCGCCGCAACTCGGCGGCCGCATCGCCGGTGCCGCCACCGTAGGCCTGGAGCACGCCGGGCGCAGCTGGGCCTTCCCCGCCGAGCACGGTATCCACGGCGTCTGGGGCCAGTACCGCAACCTGCGGGCGTTGCTGGAGCAGCTCGGCCTGCGCGACAGCCTGGTGCCAGCTGTGCGCGAGGATTGGCTGCACGGCGAGGCTGGTCGCGTTCGCCGCGCCGAGGCCGGCAGCGCCGTGCGGCGCGGTATTTTCCCAGCCCCCTTCCACTACCTCGCCCTGCTCGTCCGCCCGCGCTTCCTCGCCATGCTCACCCCCGCCGACCTGCTCGGCCTCCCGCGTGTGGTGGGCAGCCTGTTCCTCGCCCTCGCCTACGACCCACTGCTAGAGGAGACGCCGCTCGGCGAGCGAACCGTGGCCGGCCTGCTCGACCGCTGGCCCCCGCGTCTGCGCGCCTTCATCGCCGCGCTGATGCGCAGCGGCCTCGCCGCCCACGCCGACGAGGTGCCGCTCGCCGGCTTCGTGGCTTTTTTGCGCTTCTATACCCTGCTGCGCCGCGACGCCTGGGCCTTCGCGTACCTGCCCGACGATGCCCACAGCGCCCTGATCGCACCACTGGCACAGGCGATCAGCGCGGCAGGTGGCGCGTTGCGCACCGGCGCCGCCATCACGAAGATCGAGCGGGCTGGCGCGGGCTGGCGCGTGTACTGGCGTGAGGGCGGCGCCGAGCAGCATGCCGAGGCACCGCAGCTCATCCTCGCGCTCGACGCGCCAGCCGCCGAGGCGTTGCTCACGGGCAGCCCCGCCACGGCCCGCGAGGCCGGCGAGCTGCGGTTTCCGCGCGGCCTGGCGACCGGTGTCGTGCGGCTCTGGTTCGCCAAAGCGCCCATGGCCGGCGCCGAGTCGGGGATCTGTAGCGGCGACCTGACGATCGACAACTTCTTCTGGCTGCACCGCTTCCAGCGTGGCGCTGCGGCGTGGCACGCGGCCACGGGTGGGGCAGTGGTGGAGGCGCATATCTACGGCCCGCCAGCGGTGCTGGCCCTGCCGGACGCCGCCCTGCTGGCGCGGGCCGTGGGCGACATGCAGCGGGCCTACCCCGAGCTGCGCGGCACGCTGCTCCACCAGAGCTTCCAGCGCAATGCATCCAGCCACACGCGCTTCGGCGTGGGCGTCGGCCCGCAGCACCTCGCTGTGCAGAGCCCCTGGGCGGGCATCAGCTGCTGCGGCGACTGGGTGCGCTATCCTCACCCCGCGCTCTTCCTGGAGCGGGCCACTGTCACCGGGCTCGCCGCCGCCAACGCTGCGCTCGCTGCGCTCGGCCATGCCCCGGCGCCCATCCTGGAAGCTCTGCCGCCCGAGGCGCCCGCGCGCGTGCTGGAGCGCTGGTTGCGCGCGGTGCGGCGGGCGGCGGCGCGCAGGCGGCGGGGCTGAGCAGCGCCGTGCTACAATATTAGGGCGACGATCAGCGACAGAGAGACGAGGCGGTTATGGCGATCTCCACCCTTGAGCTTGCGATGCGTTCGCTCGATACCTCATGGAGCTACGAGCGCTGGGAGCAGCTGCCCGACGACGGCAACCGCTACGAGGTGATCGACGGAGTGCTGTACATGACAACCTCGCCGAGTAGTTTCCACCAGTGGATTATCCGCATGCTTGATCGGCACTTTGGCACTCCGGCTGAGCAACGCGGCGAGCTCTATGTCTACACTGCGCCGATTGGCCTGCTGATGCCTGGCTGCGCCCCGGTGCAGCCCGACTTTCTGCTGGTGCGGCGCGCAAATGCGGGCATCATCGCGGATCGGCGCATTCGTGGTGTGCCCGACCTGATCGCTGAGGTGCTCTCGCTCTCCAATGCCGAGCAGGACACCGAGATCAAGCGCGGCGCCTACGCCCGCGCCGGCGTCCCCGAGTACTGGATTGTGCGCCCCGCCACCCGCGACGTGCTTGTGTGCTGGCAGCCCGACGCCGCCCTCGCCGACTACGCCCAGACACGCCTGATCCCCTCCGGCGAGCGTCTGAGCGCGGCCACCATCCCCGGCGTCAGCGCCATGGTTGCCGAGCTCTTCGCTGGCGCGCCCGACACCACGCTCTAACGCAAGCTGATGCGCCAGGCGCTCATCGGGGAGCTGTAGAAGCGAGGCAGGCCGCTATGCTACAATTTGAGTGGGCGCCAGAAAAAGCTGAGAGCAATCTTAAGAAGCACGGTGTGAGCTTTGCAGAAGCATCAACGATCTTCGACGATACGCTGAGCACCACGGCCTTCGACCCCGACCATTCCGGCGAAGAGGAGCGCTTCATTATCGTTGGTGAGTCGCAGGCGGGGCGAATGCTGTTGGTCGCCCATACTGAGCGTGGCGACACGATTCGTATCATCAGTGCGCGGACACTCACCCGCGCGGAGCGGAAAGCATATGCAGAACAACGAGACTTCGGAGCCTGACGACGAGCTACGCCCGGAGTACGACATGGCAGCGCTGCTAAAGGGCGGGGTACGCGGCAAGTATGTCGAGCGGTATCGCCAAGGAACAAACATGGTCTTGCTAGAGCCTGATGTCGCTCAGGCATTTCCGGATGCCAGAGCGGTCAACGAAGCATTACGTCTGGTGATGCGTCTCACCCAAATTCCGCGCCAGGCTTCCTCGTAGGTTGTGGCATCTTCTCACGCCTCATCGCCTAGCGCCTCGTCGAGGGCCGCCTCCGGTGGCAGCGCGCGCCCTGCCGCCCACGCCGCCGTGAAGGCCTGAGCGCCGAGGGCGGTGCGGGTGATCGCAACACGGGCCTCTAGATCGGGGCGATCCAGCGGCGAGAGCGGCGCGGTGATCGTCTCGCGCAGGCGCTCGGCGGCGCCCCAAAGCCGCGCGGCCCGCTGGTGCTCGCCCGCCAGCGTGGCGACGCCAGCCAGCCCCTCCAGGCAGTACGCCAGCCCTTGCCGGTCGCCAAGCTCGCGCCGCAGCCGCAGGCTCTCGCCAAACTGCTCAGTTGCCACGCTCCGTTCGCCTGCCACCAGGGCGACCTGGCCCAGACCCCAGCGCGCCCGCGCGATGGCCTGCCGATCCTCGCCGACCCGCGCCATTGCCAGGCTCTCCTCCAGGAGCCCGCGCGCCTCGGCGGGGCTGCCCTGGTACAGGGCGATCAGGCCAAGGTTGTTGAGGGCCATGATCGCGCTGCCGCGCTCGCCGGAGCGCCGTGCCAGGGCGAGGCTTTCCTCGTAGGAGGCGCGAGCCTGCCCGTAGTCGCGCTGCATGCCGGCAACGGTCGCCAGGTTGATCAGCAGGTCGGGCAGGAGCTCGGCCCGGCCAAGGCTGCGACAGATCGCGATGCTTTCTTCGGCGTAGGCGCGGGCCCGGTCGTACTCGCCCATGCCCAGGGCGACATTGCCGAGGTTGGCGAGGGTCGCCATGGAGCGCTCGTGGTCGTTGAGCTCGCGCCGGAACTGGAGCTCGCGGCCGTACAGCAGCTCGGCCTGGGGAAAGTCGCCCTGCGCCCAGGCGAGGAGGGCGGCCCCCGCCAGCAGCTTGATCTGAAGCTCGGGCTCGGCCTGCTCGCAGCGCGGCAGGAGCAGCTCGAACAGGCGGCGCCCCTCGCTCAGGTAGCCGCGGCAGTACCAGAACCAGCCCAATGCGATGCCGCAGCGCAGGGCGGCGGCGTCGAGATTGTGCGCAACAGCCTGCTCGATCGCGGCCCGCAGATTGTCGTGCTCGCGCTCCAGCTGCGCGAAGGCGGCGTCTGCGCCGTCGCCAAAAGTCTGGGCGTTATGCTGCTCAGCGAAGGCGAGCCAGTGGCTCACAAAGGCGCCCCACAGGGCCGCAGCATCGCCCTGATCGGCCAGGCGCTCCAGGGCATACTCGCGCAGGGTCGCCAGCATCGCGGCGCGCGGCTCGCCGGCCTCGCCGTCGCTCAGGCGCAGCAGGCTTTTGTCGGCCAGCTCGGCCACGCCGTCCAGGGGGTCGAGCTCAAGGCGGCCATCGTGGTTGCAGACAGCCTCGACCGCATCCAGGCCGGCGCCCCCGGCGAACACGGCGATCCGGGCGAACAGCCGCTGCTCTGCCGGGTCGAGGAGCTCGTAGCTCCAGGCGATCGTGTCGCGCACCGTCTGCTGGTGGGCGGCCCGATCGCGCGCGCCGCCCACCAGCAGGCCAAGCCTGTTGCTGAGGCGGGCCAGGATCGCCTGGGGTGCCAGGTGCTTGGCCCGCGCGGCGGCCAGTTCGATCGCCAGGGGCAGGCCGTCGAGCCGCACGCAGATCGCGGCCACGCTCTCGGCGCTCATGGGGTCCAGGGTGAAGCCGACGCGCACGGCCTGCGCGCGCAGCACGAACAGCGCCACTGCCGGGTTCGCTGCGAGGGCTGCGAGGCGGCGGGCGGGGGAGCGCGGGAGCGTGCCGAGCTCGGGCAGGGGCAGAGGGTCCACCGGCTGCTCGTGCTCGCCGGTGATGCGCAGGGGCTCGCGGCTGGTGCAGAGGACCTCCAGCTGCGGCGCCGCCGCCAGGAGCCGCCCAAGGAGCGGGGCGGCGGCCACCACCTGCTCGCAGTTGTCGAGGAGCATCAGGACGCGCCGGGGCCGCAGATGGGCCGCGATCAGATCGGCCAGGGGGCGGCTACCATCATCGGCCACGCCGAGGGCCTGGGCGAGCACCGAGGGCACAAGCGACGGGTCGCGCACGGGCGTCAGATCGACAAAGAACAGGCCGTCGGGGAACTGATCGAGCAGGCGCCAGGCGGCCTCCACGGCGAGGCGGGTCTTGCCGGCGCCGCCGGGGCCGAGCAGCGTGATCAGGCGCACGTCGCCGCGCCGCACCAGCGCGGCGATCCGATCGATCTCAGCCTCGCGGCCCACCAGGGCGCTTGGGTAGACCGGCAGGGTGTTCGGCTGCGGGGGCGGCGCGGCCGCAGCGGCCGGCGGCGCCGCGTCGGCCCAGAGCCGGCCGTCGGCCACGCGCAGCCAGAGCACCGGCTGCCACCAGTCCGCGCCGTCGGCGAGGGCGGCTCGGCCAGCGGCGGCTGCCCGGTCCACCAGCCCGTCGCGCAGCAGCTCGCGGAAGAAGATCGGCATAAAGCGCGCGACCGACGCCTGGGCCACGTCGCCCTGCATGGCGAGGACGGCGGGGATGCCGGCGGCCACAAGGCGCGGCCCGAGGGCGGCGAGGGCCCCGTCGGCGCTGCCGTTCCCCCCGCTCTGGCACGAGCCGAGGACCACCAGGGCCGGGCGCCGCTCCAGCCCCTGAAGCTGCTCCACGAGGGCCTGGCCGCTGATACGGGCCACCTTGCCCGCGTCGTTCTCCAGCCAGAGGTAGGGCGTGTCGCCGAGCAGCGTGCCGTGGGCCACAAGGTAGAGGATGGCCGGCCCCTCCCGCAGGGCCTCGACAAGGGCGCCGAGGGTGGCGGGGCGGCCTGCGCTCTGGGCGAGCACGCTGGCGGGCAGCTCGCCGAGGGCGGCCTGGGCCCGCTCCACCTCGCCGTAGACATCAAGGGGGGCGAGCTGGAAGCTGGCGAGGCCGGCGGGGTTGGCCACCACGATCAGGGCGCGCAGGGCGGCGCGCTCGCGCAGCCGCACCGGCTCCATGTCGCTGGAGCCGAGGAAGCGCGAGAGCCGCACGCGCTCGCTGCCGAGCAGCGGCCTGGCGGGGGCGCTCGGGTCGCGCAGTGTCTCCCAGCGCAGCCCGTGGAGCGCAGGGTCGCCCTCGTCCAGATCCAGGCGCAGGCGCAGCGGCGTGGCGGCGCCCTGGGCGGCGGCGATGGCCCTGGCGAGGGCGGTGGCCACGCGCCCGTCGGCGCAGAGCAGGGCTGTGAGCTCCTCGCCGTAGCGGGCCATGTCGGGCTCGGCCGCGCGCAGCAGCTCCAGGGCCGCCTCGTCGAACAGCACGGCGGGCGCCTCGCCGGGGATCAGGCGCGCGGGCGCGCCACTGCC
>JAYUYB010000905.1:0-6166 GCA_043752655.1 Chloroflexota bacterium | reverse complement strand
CTGCCCGTGGGTTGATCGTGCGGTGGTAGATGTCGTGTGCGGCGGCCGAGGCGATCACCACGGTCTGAAACTGCTGGAGCAGGGGCGCCTGGACGGCGCACCTCGCGGCGCTCCGGGTCTATGCTGAGCAGGCCGAGTTGGAGCGACGGGCGCGCTGCACGCTAAAGCCCTCGGCTAGTACGGAGCGACGCCCGGTACGCGGGCCGCCTGAGCCCGTGCAGGGGGGCTTTGCACTGCGAGCCTGCGGCTTCAGCCACCAGGCAACGGGTGGGCCAGGGTGTCGCCCGAAACAATACGCCGCACCCCATGCTGTCCAAAGATGACACAGCTTTCCGGCCCACTCAGCCTACTGCTCGGCCATCGCCAGGAGACGTGCCCACTGCGCGTCGCTCACGGGCACAACCGAGAGGCGCGCCTGGCGTACGAGGGCGAATTCGGCAAAGAAGGGGTCGGCCTTGACGGCGGCGAGGCCCACCGGGCGGGGCAGCGCACGCACGGGCGCTACGTCTACTACCACGAGGCGCGCGTCGTCTAGTTGCGGGTCGGGGTAGGGCGCGCTGGTGATCGTGGCGAGGCCCACGGCGCGGCGCTCGTCGCCGGTATGGTAGATCAGGGCCTGGTCGCCGGGGCGCATGGTGCGCATGTGCATAAGCGCGGTATTGTTGGCGACGCCATCCCAGATGGTGCGGCCGTCGCGCACGAGGTCGGCGTAGCTGTAGACCTCGGGCTCGGACTTAAGAATCCAGTTGGCCACGGTCTGCTCCTTGCTGGGGGGGGCTGTGGGGCCATTGTAGAGCGCTGGGGGCGGGCGTGTCAACGGGGCCGGGGTGCGGGCGGCAGCGCCATGCTATAATGCGCCGGTTATCCAAGCGGGAGCAGTATGGATCAGTTTGAACAGCTCGACTACTATGAGCTGCTAGGTGTGAGCCGCGCCGCCACGGCCGACGAGCTGAAGCGCGCCTACAGGCAGCAGATGGCCCGCTATCACCCGGACCGCATTGCGGGCGCGGGGGCCGCCGAGCAGGCTGAGGCTGGCCGACGCGCCCAGCGCATCAATGAGGCCTATCAGGTGCTTGGCGACTTCGCCGCCCGCACGGCGTACAACCGCAGCCTCGCGCCTGGCGCTCTGCCCGGCCGCGCCGCCGCCGCGTCGGCCCCTGCGCCGCCGCCGCGCGATCATCTGGCCGAGCTGTACGAGCAGGCGCGGTCCCACCTCCAGGCTGGCCGTAACCTACAGGCCGTGGCGACCCTGCGTGAGCTTCAGCGCCTTAACCCCTTCTACCGCGACAGCGCGGCCCTGCTGGAGCAGGCCGAGACGGCAGCGCGCCCCGCGCCTGCCCGCGCCGCCGCCCCGCCCCCGCTGCCCGCTGCAGACGCGGCGCCTGGCGGCAGACCCAACCGGAGCCGACGCGCCCTGATCGTCGGTGGGCTGGGCGGGCTGCTGCTCGTAGGTGGCGGCGTGGTGGCGTGGGCTTTGCGCCGCCCGGGCGCGTCGGCGGCTGGGGGCGCGGCCGGCCTGCCTGCGGGCGGCTCTGCTGTGGAAATGCCCAGCGCCCCCTCCGCTGCGACAGCGGTATCGAGCGTCCCCGCCGCGCCCACCGCTGCGCCTGCCACCGCTGTGCCTGAGCCCAGCGCCACGCCGCTGCCCACCGCCGCACCCAGCGCCACGCCGCTGCCCACCGCCGCGCCTAGCGCCACGCCGCCTGCGACCGCCACGCCCGCGCCGCTGGCCGAGGAGGGGGCGCTGCTCTACGCCGATGACTTTGCGGGCGGCGGCTGGCCCTCGATCAGCGACGGCAGCTGGAGCGTGGGCTTTGCGCCGGGGGGCTATCGGATCAGCGCGCAGCAGGGCACGGGTAATATCTGGGCCTTCAGCACCTCGCCTGCGGGCGCCGATGGGCAGATCGCCGTAGATGTCGCGGTTGTGGGTGGCCTGGCGGGCCTGCTGCTGCGCTACACGCAGGGCAGCTACCTGGCCTACTTTGTCGACCCGGCGGCGGGCAGCCTGCGGCTCGAGCAGTGGGTGGGCGGTAGCCGCAGCGTGCTGCTAGAGACGCCCAGCCCCGCCGTGCGCGCCGGGGCTGACGCGCGCAATCGCCTGCTTGTGCGCCTGGACGGCGAACAGGTGGGGCTGCGTATCAACGGCGTGCTGGTGGCGGATCTGCGCGTGGCCAGCCCAGCGCTAAGCCCGCGCTATGGCATGCTCGCCGTAGCCACCGCCGCCGAGGTCGAGGCGCTCTTCAGCGATCTCGCCATTCGCGAGCTGTAGGGGCTATCGGGACGACCGATGACCGACGGGCGGCTATCGGCTATCGGCTATTTCACCTTCGCCCACATCGCCAGGATGCCGTCGCCGCGGCGGGTGGCGTTGCCGCTGGCTACATCTACGCTGTAGACGCCCTCGTCGGTGCCGTAGACGAGCTGGCGCCCGTCGGGCGACCAGAGATCGAGTGAGAGGGCGTAGGCGTCGAAGAAGCCAATAATGCTGGTGAAGGCGTCGCTCGGCGTGAAGCTGGCGAGGTCGCGCACGGCGCCGCCCGCACGGCTGACGACATGCCATGTGAGCTGCGGCGGGCTGTTCTGCTGGGCCTCAAAGGTGAGGTAGGCCAGCTGCGAGCCGTCTGGCGACCAGAAGAAGGCCGGGATGGCCTCGTTCGGGCGGGAGAGCAGCTGCGGCTCGCCATTGTCGGGGGCGACAAGCTTGAGCGCGCCGAAGCCGTCGGGGCCAACGGTGATGTAGGCGATCTCGTCGCTGGCGGGCGAGCGCGAGAAGATCATGGCGGCGAGCGGCTCTCTGGCGACCACCTGGGGCGCAGCGCCGCTGGCAGACACGCGCGTGAGCACGCTCTCCACTTTGTCGGCCGACATCGCGCCCTCCACGGGCGGCTGCGCCACGTAGAAGAAGCCGCTGCCGTCCACGCTCCAGGCGGGCGCGTTGAAGAAGCCAGGGTCGCTCAGTTCGCTGGATGGGTCGGCGCTGCCGGGGGCGTAGACGGAGACCTTGCCGTTCTGGAAGCTGCTGCCGCCGGTGTGCAGCAGCAGGGCGCTGCTGTCCGGCTGCCAGGCGAAGTAGGAGGAGCCGGGCGTCGTGCCGATCAGGCTCGACTCGGCGGAGCCATCGGCGGCGACGGTGTGGATGTTGAAGCCGCCCTCGCTGCGGTTGCTGATGAACGAGATCGTGCGCCCGTCGGGCGACCAGGTGGCGTAGAGCGGCGGCGACTCGCTGCTGCGGTAGAGCTCGGTGCGCTTGCTGGTGAGCAGATGCAGGCTACTCAGGGCGAAGCCCTCGGCGTCCTGGCTGATGTAGGCGATGCGCTCGCCGTCGGGGGCGGGGGCCGGGTAACGAAATGGCTCTCCGCTGAGGTCGTCAGCCAGCATACGATCCTCGCCGTCCTCGGAGAGGAGGCGCAGGCGCTGTTCGGCATCCACAACCAGCAGCCCCGCGCCCTGAGGCTGCGCGGTGAGGCGCCAGTATGCCAGGCCTGCAACAGCGGTGCCGCCGATCAGAACCCCAACCGACAGCAGCGCGATCAGCGCCACGAGGATGCGTCTGGTCGTCATAGCCTGCTCCTTTCCGGCCCACTTTGGAGTAATGCTTTATTATAGCCCGACAAGCGCTAAAATAGGGGCATAAGAACGCCGGGCATTTGTCCACAGATGCCACAGATTTCCGGCCCATTAGCGAAGGGGCACGAACGGCACGAATGGGCGTGGCCGGGTTCGCGGCGGTTCGCACTCGTTCGCGGCTGCGTGGTCCAAAGGGCTCGGGCGTCCAGGTAGTGGATTCCGGGTGCGACGTATGCTTTCGGGCGCTGCGGTGGCCGGCGGCTGAACGCCGCGCCGGCCGGGCCTACGGCCGCGCGTCCGCCTACGCGGACGAAGCACGGCGTCGGCGCAGGCCGACGCGCAGCGCGCAGCGCCCCGGTGGCGCGACTTCCGTCGCCCGCTGCCCCGCCTGGGCCGAAACGCTACGTCGCACCCGTGGATTTCCGCAAGCTTGTGCCATAATCTATACTCGGGTTTGAGCACGTTGTAACCAGTAATCCTCTTTCCGGTGATCGTATGCATGCAAACGGCGCCGGGCTTTCGGGCGATGGTAGCTGGCTGGGTTGCGCAGCAGACGTCGCAGTAACGTCAGTTCGCCTCGAAGCGCTCAAGCGCCAGCCCGTAGCTGCGCGCGGGCACGTCGCCAAGGGCCGTGGGCCACTGGCCGGTGAGCGCGCGCGTGATTCTGCCGCAGTGATCGTGGCAGTTCTCGATGAACAGGCTGTAGCGCTGCTGGATGCCGGCCGCTACTGTGCCCGCCAGGTACAGCCCCGGCACGTTTGTCTCCATCGTGTCGGGGTCGAAGCTGGGCACGCGGTTCTCGCCGCGCAGCTCCACGCCGAGCGCCGTGAGCAGCGTCTGGTCGCCCCGGAAGCCTGTTGCCAGCAGCACAAAGTCGGTGGGGTGGGTGAAGCTGGCGCCGCCGCCAGCGGGCGCAAGCTCCACGTGGGTGGGCGTGATGGCGAGCGGCACGCTCTCCGGGAGGAAGCCGATCGTGCCTGCCTCGATCTGGGCCTCCAGGTCGGGGAGCAGCCAGTGCTTCACGCGCCGCTCGTCCAGGCGGGCGCGGCGGTAGCTGAGCGTCACCTGGGCGCCGGCGCGCCAGCAGCGCAGCGCCGCCTCGGCGGCCGAGTTTTTGCCGCCGACGATCAGCACGCGCCGCCGAAAGTAGACGTGCGGGTCCGTGAAGTAGTGCGCCACATGGGGCAGATCCTCGCCGGGGATGCCGAGCCGGTTGGGCCAGTGCATGTCGCCGATGGCGAGCACCACGCGGCGCGCGATGTAGCTGCGCCGCCCCGCCAGCGGCGCCGTGGTGAGCATAAAGCCCTCGGGTCCGCGCTCGATGCCTACAACCGGCTCGTAGCTGTTCACGCGCAGATCCAGCTGCTCGACCACGGCGCGCAGGTAGGCCAGGTACTCCTCGCCCGTGATGCGGCCCTGATGGCTGTTCGGCACGGGTATGCCGGCGATGGCGACGCGCTCGGTGGTGCTGAAGAAGGTGGTGTTGCGCGGCCACCAGCTGATCGTGTGGCCGATCTGGTTGGCGTCGAGCTGTAGGTAGCTCACGCCGGCGCGGCTCAGGCATGCGGCAAGCTCGATGCCGATTGGGCCCGCGCCGATGATGACAACATCGTAATTAATGGCTTCGCTCACAGTGGCTCCTTATCGTAGATGCTTCCGCATGATAGCGCGAATAACGGCCCCGCATAGTACGCCTTGACAAGGAAGTACCCCACGCCATATAATTGCGTCTGCAACTAATTGGCGCACGAACTTTGCAGCTGGTTCCTACCTGGCGCATACCCGAGCAAGCCTCACCAGAGGTCTCGCGGTGCGCTACACACAACGCCCAGGTGCCTTGCCGGTCGCCCATCTGATGCCCCAGCGCAGGGGCGGGCTTACGCCCGTGTTGCGCCAGCAGTGTGATTGCTCCGAGAGCGCAATGGATGCGCCCCGGTTTGCTGGACGCCTCTTTAGAAGGAGCGACGGATGAACGGACGGACGCCTCGGCGTGCGCTACAGCTTTGCTGTGTGCTCGCCATCCTTGTTGGCCTGCTCGGTACGCCTGGAGCCGCCACCCCGCGCGCCCTGGCAAATGATCTCCCCGCCCCCACCCGCGTTACGGTCCCCGGCAGCCTCAACAGCGAGCTCGTCTGCCCCGGCGACTGGCAGCCCGACTGCGGCGACGGTGCCTCAAGCACCCCCAACCCCCTCAAGGCCAACGACCTTGTGGATCAGGGCAATGGCGTCTGGGCACGTCAGCTCGCCTCGCTCCCCGCCGGTGGCTACGAGTACAAGGTGGCCCTCAACGGCGCCTGGACGAACAGCTACACTGGCCGCCCGGTAGTCAATGGTAACACCGGCCTTACGCTCGCCGCCCCCAGGGCGGTGAAGTTTTACTACGACCACAAGACTCACTACGTCGCCGACAGCGCCAACCAGACGATCTACACGGTGCCCGGCAGCTTCAACAGCGAGCTGGACTGCGCCGGTGACTGGCAGCCCGAGTGCCTGCGCACGCTGATGAGTGACGCCGATGGCGATGGCACGTTCAGCTTCACCAGCGACCAGCTCCCCGCCGGCAGCTACGAGTTCAAAGTCGCCACTAATGAGAGCTTTG
>JAYUYB010000904.1:0-2421 GCA_043752655.1 Chloroflexota bacterium | reverse complement strand
GCCGCAGGCTGTCCGGCATCTGCTCCACCCTAGGCAGCGCATCGGCTTTAGAGAGCGCCAGCACGCCCTCGGCGACTGGACGGCCAAAGTGCGCCTCTAGCTGCTCGAAGCGCACCTGCGTGTCCTCGATCGTATCGTGCAGCAAGGCGCAGCTCATGGCTAGATCCTCGTCGTGGCCGGGCTCGGCACGCAGCGCGGCGCTCACCTCCATCGCCACGAGCGTAATGTGGAGCAGGTAGGGCAGCTCGGTGCCAGGCACAGTCTGCGCGACGTGGGCCGTGGCGGCGAAGCGGCTCGCCGCCGTGTAGCGATCTTGATCCCACATACATGCTCCTTTGGCTCAGCGCTGGCCGCGCCAGGCGGGCGGGCCAAGGATGTAGATCAGCAAGGCAACAAGCAGGCCAAGGCTCACCCAGGCCACGCCCTCGGGCAGCGGGGAGGCGCGAATGGCGCCGGTGAGCTCGGGCGAGAAGCCGTTGATCGCGCCGAGAATGTTGAGCGTGCCGGTGACGACGACGATGCCGTAGGCGACGAGCAGGCGCATGTCGGCGGCGGCGGCGAGCAGCAGGAAGGGCAGCGCGAAGAAGGCGTAGCGCTCGTGGATCTGGGTCGGCAGGGCGAAGAAGGCCAGGGAGAGCGCGGCCGCCGCAGCTGCGCGGTTGGGGCCGCTGGGGTCGCGCAGCACTGCGAGCAGCACGAGCAGCGCCGCGCAGCCCACCAGCAAGAAGCCGAGCGAGCGGTAGCTGAGGCCGCCCCACGTATTGAGGTCGGAGACGGCCCGGTCGCCCGCGACGAGCCACCACAGATTGTAGGCCCGGTTTGTCACCTGGGGGAAGCGCCCCACCGAGCCAACGGCTGCCTGGTAGAGCCCTGGCCCCTGGCCGAGCAGCACGAGCGACGCGCAGGCGACAGCGAGCAGGCTCAGCGCCGCAAGGCCGCCCTCGACGAGGCCGCGCGGGCCGTGGCGGCGCAGCGTGGCGGCGTAGAGCAGCGGCGCCAGGATGATCGCCTGGGGCTTGATCAGCAGGCCGACGGCCCAGCAGAGCCAGCTCGCCCGTCCGCGCCAGCGCTCCAGCAAGGCCACCGAGGCGACCATCGGCAGCGCGAGCAGCACATCTACCTGGCCCCACCAGGCGGCGTTGAGCCAGACGGGCGGGGCCACAGCATAGAGCCCGGCGAGCAGCGCGGCCCGCCCTGTGCCGCCGTAGCGGCGCGCCCAGCGGAAGATCAGCGCCACCGTGAGCAGCAGCGCTAGCAGGCTGGGCAGCTTGATGATCGCCCGCGTGATGGCTGGCAGCGGGTCGTAGTAGGCACCGCCGAGCAGCTGCACCAGGGGCGCCAGCAGCCACAGGATGTAGAGCCGCAGCGGCATGTAGTCGGCGCCGTAGGTGAAGGCCTCGGCGATGCCGCCGCGCATCAGGAAGCCCATGCGCCGCGCCGAGAGCTCTAGGTCGCCCACGGGGTCGGCGGCGCCGAGCCAGGGCAGGCAGAGTGCGAGCGCAAGCAGCAGCAGCCCGCCAAGGGCCAGCCTGTCGCGCCGGGTGAGCGCCAGGGGCGGCAGGAGCGCAGGCCGCAGCGGCGGCCAGATTCGCTCTACCACCAGGGCGCCGAGCGCGCCTGCGCCGCTTAGGGCGAGCAGCCCGCCAAGGAAGCCGTAGCGCCACGCCCCGGCCGCCTGCCACCCGCAGGCGATAGCCTGGAGCGCAAGCACCAGGGCGGCAGTTGCGATCACTCCCATGCCTGCGCGGCGCAGCAGCGGGTACGCGCCTAGCGTGGCGAGCAGCAGCGCGCCGAGCAGCAGCGGCGGCGCAGGGCCATCGCCCGCGATGGCGAGCCGATGCACCACGACGCCCAGGCGCCGCCCGTCGATCTCCACCGTGGGCGAGCGCAGGCTCAGCCTCACCCGCTCGCCCGGCTGCGCGGCGAGCAGCATGCTGTAGGCCCTTAGCCCTGGCTGCACCACAAAGTTGAGCTGCGCACGGCCCGCAGAGAGCTCAAGCGGGGTTGAGCTGTCCAGGCCGCTGGCAAGGCTCAGGCGCAGGGCGAGCGGCCCGCCGGGGTTAGGCGGGCGCAGCTGCGCGTCGCCGTCGGTCCAGCGGAAGGCGCCAGGGCGATCCACAAGCGGCTCAAGCTCGAGCAGGCCGGTGGTGGGCAGCATCACCGGGAGCGCCTCCACGCTATAGGCGGCGAAGCGGTGGCCGGCATAGGCGATGCCGAGCCAGAGCGGCGCGGCCACGAGCAGCAGCGCGAGGGCGACAAGATCGGCGGCGAAACGGCGCATAGAGCTCGCGATTATAGCACGCGTGTGGGATGCGGGCGCTGCCGCCCCGCACCCCCGCTGCACAAGGGGATCGCGCGCGGGCGCTGCCGCCCCGCACCCCGGCCCAGAAGGGACCGGCGCCGGTCCCCTCTGGACACCCC
>JAYUYB010000903.1:0-6169 GCA_043752655.1 Chloroflexota bacterium | reverse complement strand
CCTCAGCCCCAGTTTGAGCAGCGCGAGCTGACCATGCGCCCTGGCGATGTGCTGCTGCTCTACACCGACGGCGTGACGGAGGCGATGAACTTCCAGCGCGAGCTGTTTGGCGACGAAAGGCTTTCCGCCGTGCTGAGCGCACATCACCAGCATGGACCCCAGGCGATCCTCGACGCTGTGCTCGCCGAGGTCGCCCTGTTTGCAGACGGCCAGAGTCAGGCCGATGACATTACGATGGTCGTTATCAAGCGCGTCGCGCAGGGCTAGGCCGCCGCTTTGCCCCGTAGCGCCTACCACCCAGGAAATGGTCTGATGCTCACTACCGTCTACTTGATCCGCCACGGCGAGACTGACTGGAACCTGAACGGGCGCTGGCAGGGCCACGCCGATGTGCCGCTTAACGCGCTGGGCTACCGCCAGGCGCGCCTGATGGCCCGCCGCCTCGCCGAGAGTAGCGTGCGCTTCGACGCGATCTACAGCAGCGACCTCGACCGCGCCTTTCAGACGGCCTGGGAGCTTGGCGCCGCTGTGAAGGTGCCCGTGCAGCTGCTGCCACCCCTGCGCGAGATCGATCTCGGCGCCTGGAGCGGCCTCACCTACGAGGAGATCAAGGCGCGCTTTCCCAGCGAGGTCGAGCTGCTCAATCTGGGCCACGACATCCCGCGCGGCGGCGCCGAGTCGATGAGCGCCCTGCAAAAGCGCGTGGTCGAGGCCGTGGACGCCATTGTTGCCCACCACAGCGGCCAGATGCTCGCGCTCGTCACCCACGGAGGCTGTGTGCGCGCTCTGCTCACCCACGCCGACAACTACAACGTCGGCGACGCCTTTGCGCGCTTCCCGCACATCGGCAACACCTCGATCACGATCATGCGTATCGGTGACTCTGGCTGGGAGATCGGCTCCGTGAACGACATGGCCCACCTGGAGGCCGAGCACGAGCCCGCGCTTGTCTCCGCCCCCCCCGACGACGCCGAGCCGCCACAGAGCCTGTAGGATGGACGACAGCTACTACGTCGAGACTCCCGAGGTGGTGACGATCGCCTACACGGTGGCCGGCGCCGCATCGCGCTGCCTGGCCGCCACCGTCGACACGCTGCTGATCCTGCTGCTCCAGGCTGGCCTCGGCGCGCTTGTCTTTGGCGGCGTAAGCCTGTTGCCCGGCGGCTTCGATGCGGTCGCCAACCTCGCCCTGGCCCTGTGGGCGATCCTCGCCTTCTCCATGCTCTGGGGCTACTACCTGCTCTTCGAGCTGCTGTGGTCCGGCCAGAGCCCCGGCAAGCGCCTGTTTGGGCTGCGGGTGGTGCGCGAGGGCGGGCGCCCGCTGGATTTCAGCGCCTCTGCGCTGCGTAACCTCGTGCGGATCGTGGATTTTCTGCCCTTCGGCTACGGCCTCGGCCTGCTCAGCGTGTTTGTGGATCGGCGCGCCCGCCGCCTCGGCGATCTGGCCGCTGGCACGCTCGTGGTGCGCGAGGGGCTGCCGCTCACCCTCGACGAGCTGGTCCGTGGCGTCGCCCCCGCCGCTGTGGCCCCGCGCGCCCTCGACGCCCCGCCCACCCCGCTGCTGCCCAATCTGCACCTGCTGCGCCCCGAGGAGTACGAGCTGGCCCAGAGCTTTCTGCGCCGCCGCGATGGGCTGAGCCCCGCCGTGCGCGCCTCGATTGCCGCCGAGCTCGCCGAGGCCCTGCGCGTGCGCCTCGCCCTGCCACCCGGTGGCGACCCCGAGCGCTTTGTGGAGCACCTGGTGCGCGAGTTCCGCGTGCTTCAGGCCGCCGAGGCCAGCGCGCTCCAGTCTGGGTGATCGGGCGCCCAGCGCTCCAGGCCGGGCAGCCGCCGGAACCAGGCCTCCTGGCGCCGAATAAAGCTGTGGGTGTCGAACTTCAGCCGCTCCACGCACGCCGCAAGCGTGGCCTCGCCCTCCAGAAAGGGCCTGAGCTGAATGTAGCCCAGGCTCGACATCGACGGTAGCTCCCAGCCATAGCCGCGCCGCCGAAGATCTGCCACCTCGTCGGCCAGCCCCGCCGCAACCATCGCGTCCGCCCGCGCGTCGGCCCTGGCGTACAGCTCCTCACGCGGGCGCGTAAGCCAGAGCGTGCGGATGGCGTAGGGCGGCGGCTCGCGCGTCTGCTGGGCCGAGATCGGCACGCCAGTAACGCTGTAGACCTCCAGGGCGCGGATCACGCGGCGCACGTTGCTGGGCGCGATCTGTGTGGCGGCGGCAGGATCTACGGCGGCGAGGCGGGCGTGCAGGGCGGCGGCGCCATGCTCGGCGGCCGCGCGCTCCAGGCTGGCCCGCAGCTCTGGCTGGGGCGCCACGCGCGGCACCTGCCAGCCCTCTAACACGGCGGCGAGGTACTGGCCCGTGCCGCCAACCAGCAGCGGCGGGCGGCCCCGCGTGACGATCGCGGCGATGGCTTGCGTCGCGAGCTCCTGGTAGGCTGCCAGCGAGAACGGCTCGTCGGGGTCGCAGAGATCGAGCAGGTGGTGTGGCGCGGCGGCGCGCTCGGCGGGCGTGGGCTTGGCCGTGCCAAGATCCATCAGGCGGTAGAGCTGCCGCGAGTCGGCCGAGACGATCTCGGCGCCCAGCTGCTGCGCCAGCGCAACGGCCAGGGCCGTCTTGCCGACAGCCGTTGGACCGACAATTGCGGTGAGGGTGATCTGGTCGCCCACGCGTCCTCCGCACGGCATCGCTGTGCGGCAGCGGTTCGCCGCATCAGAAAGCCGAAAGATAGCCTGCTTCCATGCTACAATGTAGCATAGAATCTTGCCCAAGCGGAGGAGCGCATGGAGCCGATGCTCCCCCCTAACTGGCCGAATCTCGCGGCGCTGGTGTCGCTCCACACACGTGACGAGCGCAGCGTGCGCGTGCGCCACATGCGCCCAGAGGACGCCGCGCTGCTTGAGCGCATGTTCTACCGGCTCTCGTCGCAGACACGCTATCAACGCTTCTTTGTGCCTTTGGACAGCCTGGACGAGGCGCGAGTGCAACTGGAGGCAGCGCGGCTCGCAACGATCAACCCGGCCACGGAGACAGCACTGATCGCGGTGGTGACGGAGGCTGGCCGCGAGGAGGCGATGGCCGTGGCGCGCTACGTGCTGCTCGCAACGCAGGCCGACAGCTGCGAGGCCTCGATCGTTGTCCGCGACGACTTTCAGAGCGTCGGAATCGGCAGGCAGCTGTTCGACCTGCTGGTGCAGGCGGCCATGGCGAGCGGGCTGCGCCATATGCTCCTGATCACCCACGCCGACAATCTTGGCATGATCAAGCTGGTACAGGGCCTCGGCATGCCCTACAAGGGCCACTACAGCGCAGGCGTCTACGAGATCCATCTGGAGCTCACTGCGGGCGCCCGCCCGTTCTTCCCGTTCACAGCGCCGGTGTAGCCCCTGTAGGGCTATGTCATTGTCGGGAGGCGGGCGCGTGAACGCGCGCCGTGGGGGCGCGGTGCGCCGGGCGCCCGCCTGCGCGGGCGGGTCCGGAGGCGTCGGCGCAGGCCGACGCGCGGCCGCCGGCCCGGCCGACGCGGTTTCAACCGCCGGGTTCTGGCAACCGCGCCGATAATGACGTAGCCCTGTAGCCCCTGAGCGCCGGTTGCGCTTGTGGCGCTCCAATGCTATAGTAGCGGCGTACGCGGCGGCACGGTGCAGGGATGGCGGTTCTCTAGCCGCGCCGCATCCGACAGGAGCCCGTTCGAGCGAGACGATTAGCCGCACGAGGCGGCTCCAGAGAGATTTCCCGGTGCTGTGCCCCCCAGTCTTGCCCTGCTTCTGGGCGACTGCCGACGGCCCCCGCGAAGACTGGCGACGGTTGCTGTCGCCTCCGTGTTCACCACGGATAGCCTTCGCGCCCCGCCGCACGCTCCCTCATTAGCGGCGCTGTGGAATGACCACGCAGCGCGCCCTGGGCAGCCTCCCCCCATGCTGGCCCCGAAGTATCTCCCCGTAGCCCCTCACCTTGTATCCAAACACAGGAGCAGATCAACAACCAATGTACGAGCAGAGGCGACCTGATGTCGCGGTCTTCATCGACTTCGAGAATGTCTATGTGAGCGTGCGCGATAAGCTCAACGCGAACCCGAACTTCGAAGCGATCATGGACCGCTGCAGCGACCTTGGGCGCGTGGTGATCTCCCGCGCCTATGCCGACTGGTACCGCTACCCCCGCGTGACCAGCGCCCTTTACGCAAACGCCATCGAGCCGATCTATGTCGCAACCTACTACTACGACAAGGATCTAGGCCGCACCGGGCGCGCGATCAAGAACAGCGTCGATATGAATCTTTGCATCGACGCGATGAAGACGCTCTTCACGAACCCTAATATCAGCAAGTTCGTGCTTGTCACCGGCGACCGCGACTTTATCCCGCTGGTCAATAGTATTCGCCAGCAGGGCAAAGAGGTCTACATCATCGGCATCGGTGGCGCCGCCAGCACCCACCTTGCCCAGAGCGCCGACGAGTTTGTCTTCTACGAGCAGCTGATCGGTCGGCAGCCAGGTGGTTCCAGCGCCGCTATGGCGATCGCTAGCCGCGCCACCGAGCTTACCCGCAACATCGACCTCTATGAGCCCGAGGAGGCAGAGGAGCCCGCGCCGCCGCCTGCGCGCCGTGAGCGCTCTCAGCCCACCCAGACCGCGCCGCCCGCGCCGCCCGCGCAGCCACCCCAACCCCCTCAGTCCGTGCAGCCTGCCCAGCCCGCCCCGGCAAGCGAGCCGGATGTCTACGAGGTGCTCGTCGAGGCCATTCACCTGGTGCGCAAGCGCGGCTATGTCTCCACGCTCGGCTCGATCAAGCTGGTGATGAAGGAGCTGATGGGCGGCGACTTCAAGGAGAGCCGCTACCGCGACCTCAATAATCGCTCGTTCGCGAAGTTTAAAGACTTTGTGATGGACGCCGAGAAGCGCGGTAAGGTGCAGATCTTCACCAACGGCACTGTGAACGAGGTCTTCCTGCCCGGCGAGGATCCGCTCAAGCTGTCGCAGTTCGCCGCCGCCCTACGCGAAGAGTCGCCGACGGTGGAGCCAGTGCTGGATACGACCGTACTCGCCAATGGCCGCAAGGAGCCGCCCGCCAAGGCTGCCGCTGCCACCAAGGACAAAGAGGATGCCGCCGCTATCGCAGGCCGCCGCCGCCGCCGCCGCTCGCGCCGGGGCCAGGGTGGCGCCCCAGGCAGCGATGGCGATGGTACGCCCGACGAGCTAGAGCTCGATGAGCTCGACTATACGCCGCCGGTCGATGCGCTCGCCCCAGAGCTTGCCGACGACGAGCTGACAGCGCTCGACGCCCTTGAGGAGCGCGCCGAGATCGAGGAGCTGGTTATGGAGCTGCTCGACGAGGAACTGCCCTTCCTAGAGGCCCTGGCCGATGAGCTCCCCGACTACGAGATCCCCGCCGAGGTGCTGGCCCTCTTCGACGCCCCCGACGCCGAGGAGCCCGCCGAGCCGACCGCGCTCCCCGAGGTTCTGAGCGTGGCCGATGGCGTCCCCGAGATGGCTGTAGAGGCAAGCTTGGCCGTGGAGCCGCTGGTGGATAGCACCCCGGTGACGCCCGAGGAGGCGGTTGCCGCTATCGCCGAGCCTGAGCCCGCTGTCGAGGAGGGTGAGGGCGATGAGAGCGTCCCGGCCGAGTTGATCGACTTCAGCGACCAGGAGTGGACGATCTTCTCGACCATGATGCGCGGCTTCACGAAGCCCGCCTCGTTCCAGCAGATCTTCGACACCCTGCGCGGCCAGCGCAAGGAGCACGGGCTTACGCGCACCAACGAGCAGCTGCGCACTATGGTTAAGCAGGCGATTAACTCCGGCCTGCTGGAGCGCAGTGGCCGTGGCAAGCGGGTCTACTACAGCCTGAAAGCCGAGTAGTACGCTCCAGGGGGCAGGCGACAGAGCATAGCCGGGCATTGCTCGGTCGCTCTGCCGCTTGTCCCCTGTCTCTGTCCGACTGATCGCACGTAGCGCAGTGACTATGCTCACCCTGTACCCCCACCTATGTTTGTGAAGATCTGCGGCCTGCGCAGCGCCGAGCACGCCCTCGCCACAGCGGCAGCTGGCGCCGACCTGATCGGCCTGGTGTTCGCGCCTAGCCGTCGCCAGGTGCGCGTCGAGGAGGCGTGCGCCATCGCCGCCGCACTGCGCGCAAGCGCGTATCGCCCCTTGATCGTGGGCCTCTTTGTG